>CAJXIS010000111.1 GCA_913054115.1 uncultured Acidimicrobiaceae bacterium
CCAGGAACGCGACATCACCCGAGATCGCGTTCAACGAACGAATCTGGATCGCCTCGCCCTCGCCGACCTCGACCGTGCCCAACGAACCATCGCCCAGGGCCGGGACCTCAGGAGCCTCGGGGCACACGCTTTCGTCGGCGCCGGTCCAGCCGGTCCAACGGGCGCAGTTGTCGGCCAGCCACAGGGCGGCCGCATCCTCAGGCTCCATGCCGTCGATGTCGACGTACATCGCGAACTGTGCGACGTCGAGGTTCGTGAAGTTCATCTGCTGAACCGCGGCATACGCGGTCGGCCACTTGTCGGGGAAGCCCGACCAGACACCCAACTTGAGGTACCCGTCCTTCGGGTTGCCACAGTCGTGCGTGGTCTCGGGGTTGATACCCCACGAGGCGTCGGTCTTGCACGCATCGTCGTAGGTCGGGAACTCGATGAACTTGCCGTCATACATGGCCTCGACGAAGTTCGGGGTCCAGTTGAACAGCACGATCGGCTCGTTGTTCGCCGAAGCAGCATCCAGGGCCGCCCACAGCGCACCAGCCGTACCGGCGTTCTCGACGATGAAGTTCATGCCAAGTCCGTCGACACGCTCCTGGTCGCCCTTGAGCCAGTCCACCGGGCCACCGAGGAACCGTCCCTTGCCACCCGAGTCGGGCGTCGTGAACAGCTCGGCGCAGTCGTTGAGCGCCTCCCAGTCAGGCAGACCAGGACACACATCCTCGACATACGACGGGTACCACCAGTCCTCACGGGTCTTCGCATCATGGGTGCCGGCGTCGATGACACAGCCCTCCTCGACACGAGGCTCGAACGAGGTACCGAACGCACCCTGCCAGACCTCATGGACCAGGTCCATGTCGCCCTCACACATCGACGTGTACACCAGCGACGAATCCGCCGAGATGTACTCGACCGTGTTGCCCGTCGACTCCAGCATCGCACCCACCGCATACACACCGGCGATCTGCGACGACCAGTTGTGGATCGGCAACTTGATCGGATCCGACGAGTCGGCAACCGCAGCCGGAGCCTCGGGGCACACGCTTTCGTCGGCGCCGGTCCAGCCGGTCCAACGGGCGCAGTTGTCGGCCAGCCACAGGGCGGCCGCATCCTCAGGCTCCATGCCGTCGATGTCGACGTACATCGCGAACTGTGCGACGTCGAGGTTCGTGAAGTTCATCTGCTGAACCGCGGCATACGCGGTCGGCCACTTGTCGGGGAAGCCCGACCAGACACCCAACTTGAGGTACCCGTCCTTCGGGTTGCCACAGTCGTGCGTGGTCTCGGGGTTGATACCCCACGAGGCGTCGGTCTTGCACGCATCGTCGTAGGTCGGGAACTCGATGAACTTGCCGTCATACATGGCCTCGACGAAGTTCGGGGTCCAGTTGAACAGCACGATCGGCTCGTTGTTCGCCGAAGCAGCATCCAGGGCCGCCCACAGCGCACCAGCCGTACCGGCGTTCTCGACGATGAAGTTCATGCCAAGTCCGTCGACACGCTCCTGGTCGCCCTTGAGCCAGTCCACCGGGCCACCGAGGAACCGTCCCTTGCCACCCGAGTCGGGCGTCGTGAACAGCTCGGCGCAGTCGTTGAGCGCCTCCCAGTCAGGCAGACCAGGACACACATCCTCGACATACGACGGGTACCACCAGTCCTCACGGGTCTTCGCATCATGGGTGCCGGCGTCGATGACACAGCCCTCCTCGACACGAGGCTCGAACGAGGTACCGAACGCACCCTGCCAGACCTCATGGACCAGGTCCATGTCGCCCTCACACATCGACGTGTACACCAGCGACGAATCCGCCGAGATGTACTCGACCGTGTTGCCCGTCGACTCCAGCATCGCACCCACCGCATACACACCGGCGATCTGCGACGACCAGTTGTGGATCGGCAGCTTGATCGGATCATCCGAATCCGAAGCTGCATCCGGAACGGTGGTCGTCGGAGCCTCCGTCGTGGTCGTGGCCGCCTCTGCCTTGGTCGTGGTCGTCGGCGTGGTATCCCCGCCGTCTGAACCACAAGCCGATGCAACGAGTGCCAGCGACATGAGGATCAGCATCAATCGCTTCAACATCGAGTTACCCCTCTGAGTTGTCTGGAGGGTGATGACTTCACCCCCACGTGACGGTCGGCAGCGCGCCCAGAATCGGACTGCTCAACGGACTACTCCCCCGAACCTGCCATCAGAGTAGTGACAAGCGCCACAGGATGCAACAACAATCTCTACTGGGAGGAAACTTCAATACTCACAAGGGACGATTCGATCCACACGTCGGCGAAACCTCCGCTGGGGAGACTCGGCCGACCTTCCTGTACGTTGCGGACCCGGCCCATCCCGCGGGCCCGACGACGGCTTCGAGGCGACACCACATGGGCATCTTCGACGAGATCGACCTCACCGACCTGGACGTGTTCGCCGAGCGGATGCCGCACGAGTGGTTCGACGCCCTCCGACGTGAACACCCGGTCTGGCTCCACCCGGCCACCGATGAGGAGGCCGAGCCGTTCTGGGTGGTGTCCTCGTACGAGCACATCATCGAGGTCCACCGGTCCGGCACCCTCTACTCGCACCAGACGGGTCCGGGGCGCGAGGGCGCCGGAGGCATCGCCCTCACGGACATCGAGGCCGGCCGCGGCCCCGGACTCCAGATGGTGATGACCGACCCGCCCCAGCACACCCGCTACCGCAAGCTCGTGAACACGGGCTTCACCCCCCGCATGATCCGCCGCCTCGATTCCGTGATGCGGACCCGGACCGACCTCATCCTCGACCAGATCTGCGAAGCAGGCGAAGCCGACTTCGTCACCCAGGTGTCGGCCGAACTGCCACTCATGGCGATCGCCGACATCCTCGGCGTGCCCGATGGAGACCGAAAGCTCCTGTTCGACTGGAGCAACCGCACCATCGGCGGCAGCGACCCGGAGTTCTCGTCCGATCCCAGCGAGCCGGGGGGCGAGTACGAAAAAGCCGTGATCGAGATGGCGATGTACGCCCACGAGTTGACCGAGCGCAAGCGCGCCGAGCCGGCCGACGACGTGTGGACGGCGCTCACCGAGGCCAGGGTCACGCTCGACGACGGCACGGTCGCCGAGCTCACGGACCTCGAGCGTGACCTCTTCTTCACGTTGCTCATCGTTGCTGGCAACGAGACGACGAGGAACTCGATCAGCCTCGGGATGCTCGCCTTCTTCGACCACCCCGACCAGTGGCAACGGGTGCGCGACCACGGCATGGACTCGACCGCCGTCGATGAAGTGCTCCGACACACCAGCCCCGTCAACTACTTCCGGCGCACCGCCACCGCCGACACGCAACTGGGTGGCGAGTCGATCCGGGCCGGCGACAAGGTCACACTCTGGTACCCGTCGGGCAACCGCGACGAAAAGGTGTACGACGACCCGCACCGCCTCGACCTGACGCGCACGCCCAACCACCACCTGGCATTCGGTGGCGGCGGAGCCCACTTCTGCCTCGGCGCCAACCTGGCCCGACTGGAGATCGAGATCATGTTCGAGGGCCTGGCCCGGCGGCTCCCGGACCTCGAGGCCACCGGCCCCGCCGATCGCCTGCGCATGAACCTGGTGAACGGGGTCAAGCACCTGCCGGTGGCGTTCACGCCGTCGGCGCCGGTACTCACGACAGCCTGAGCGCAGAACGCCGATCGTCGAGGGACCGTGGGGAACAGTTCCCCGGAACCCGGCTATTCGGGCGAGGCGTAGACCTTCACCGACATGAACCGCACGGGAACGTCGTTGAGCGCGACCGGTCCATGGGCCACCTCGCCGTGGATCTGGATGGTGTCGCCGGCATGCAGTTCGTAGGTCTTCGGGCCGTAGCTGTAGTCCATCGACCCCTCGAGCATGTGGAGGAACTCGACACCCTCGTGCTGGAACAGGGGGAACACGTCGTCGCTGGACTCGAGCGTGACCATCATCGGTTCGATGATCCGGTTCGGCCCGCGCAGTGATCCCAGGTCCTCGTAGATGTGGCCGGACCGGGTCCCCTCGTGGAGGATCTCCATCCGCTCGCCGGCTCGGACGATGACGACGTCGTGCTCCTCGTCGAGGCCCCGGAAGAACGCCGTGATGGGCACCTCGGCCGCATGGGCGAGCCTCGTGAGCGTGGAGAGGCTGGGCGACGTCTGGCCATGCTCGATCTTGGAGACCATGCCGAGGGAGATCTCGGCGACCTCGGCGAACTGCGCCATCGTCATCCCGAGGGACCGCCGTGCGTCGCGAACCCGTTCTCCGACGACCCGACAGACATCGTCCGACGAAAAGACCTGAGCGTCCTGATCCTGACGGACGATCATCGGAGCGCTGTCCTGATCATGTGAGTCATTCCCTTGTTTTCCCGTCTTCCCGCACCTTTGCGGGTGAGACCATCCATGAGAGTACCGCTGCCCACCCGCAGGGTGGAGGAGGGTAGCGTAGAGAACACCGGTGGAAACATCTGGAGGCGGTGAATCCGAGCTGTCGTTACTGCAGGTGCTGCCAGGAGGTCGCACCGGCGTCGAGCAGGCGTGCCGAGGAGCGATAGGCGGCGCGGGAGACGTACGGCTGCACCTCGCCGGCCCGGGTCCTGCACAGCTCTGCCTTGAGGCCGCGTGCGGCCACGACCGCCGGGTCGTCGCCTTCGGCGAGTGCCAGCAGGTCGATGACGTGGAGGGCCAGTTGGGTGTCGCCCGACTCGGCCAGGGCACGGGCCCGCTCGAGGACCAGGTCGGGATCACCGATCACACTGCGGACCGCTGCTGCAGCCTCACCGGGTGAGGCCGGATGCAGGGTCGTCGGGTTGCGGTCCCACCAGCCGTTCTCCTCCCGGAACAGGTCACGGGCGATGTAGTCGGGGCTGCCGTAGTTGGGAGTCATCCAGGGATGGTCGAACAGCTCCGGCGGGTAGTCGAGGTCGGCGAGCACCTCGCCCTCCCCCATACCCCGGTTCATCCGCTCGACAACCGCCCGACGGAGCCAGCGCAGCGCCTCGGCCGTCGTGGACAACCGGTGGCGGACGACATCGGCCCCGCGGACGACCGGCCCGAACTCGGTCACGAGGGTCTCGGCGCCGAGTGCGGCCAGATCGTCGAGTGTCTCGGCCCAGCGGACCGTGAACCGCTGGGTGCGCAGCGGCGTGCCGATGTTGGGGATGGCGTCGCCGGGCGTCGCCGGCCCGCCGTAGAGGAGCCCGTCGTCCGGGTACCAGACGGCGATCGCGTCGTCGGTCTCCGACGGCGCCCAGAGGACCTCGACGGTCCGACTCCCCGTTACGACGGTCATCGCCTCGGTGAAGGTCTCCGTGGGGTCGATCATCTCGAACGCCGAGACCATCCCCTGCCAGGGCGCACCCTTGCGGGACGGGAACTGCACCGACGCCATACGGACCTGCAGGTCGAGGGTCTCCCGGTAGCGGGCGTACCGGTGGACGAGGTTCTCGTGGGCGATGAGCCGGGGCTGCGGGTCGCCACGTTCGGCGGCGTGGGCCTGCCAGGTCCCGACCGCTGCGTTGTAGCCCAGGTGGCCGTGGCTGTAGCAGATGGCGTGGAGCGGCGAGTCGGTGACGGACCGGAGGTGCTCGATCATCGCCGGCGCCCGCCGCAGCGAACCGGCGTCGATGAGCACGAGGCCGGCGTCGGTCTCGGCGACGAGGGCGTTGCCCTGTCCCGGCAGGACGTGGAAGCCGCCGCCGAGGTCGGCTCCCGCCAGATCGCCGCGCAATGTCTGATCGAGTGCCATCGCGTGACAGTACGGGCCGGCGTAGGTCCGTGCGCAGCCGTAGGCTCCGGCGCGTACCCGACCGACGGCGAGGAACGGAGCACAGGCATGCCGGACGTGGCCGATGCCGTCGTGATCGGTGCCGGGGTGATGGGCGCCTCGATCGCGCTCGAGCTCCAGCGGGCCGGCCGTTCCGTGGTCGTCGTCGACAAGGGCGACGCCGTCGGCGGTGGGTCCACCGGTTCGAGTTCGGCGGTCGTGCGCTTCAACTTCTCGACACTCGCCGGGGTCGTGGCCGCCTGGGAGTCGAAGCACCGCTGGGAGGCATGGGCCGAGCACCTCGGCCACGTCGCCGGCCCGCTGGCCCGGTTCCACCGATCCCCGATGGTGTTCCTCGAACCGCCCGACTTCGCGCGCCGCGAGGCGATCGCCCTGCTCGACGAGGTGGGCGTGCCGTACGAGGTGCTCGACGAGCACGGGTTGGCCGCACGCTTTCCGGCCATGGACACCGGTCGCTTCTTCCCGCCCCGGCGGCCCGACGATCCACGCTTCGCCGAGGAGCCCCAGGGTCGCCTCGACGCCGTCCTGATCGACGACGGCGGCTTCATCGACGACCCGCAGTTGGCCGCTGCGAACCTCATGGACGCCGCACGCCACCACGGGACCGACGTGCGCCTGCGGACAGAGGTCGTCGGACTGGAGACCTCCGGGGGGCGGGGACGGCGCGTATCGGGCGTCCGCCTTGCCGGCGGCGATGTCATCGAGACACCGGTCGTGGTCAACGCCGCCGGACCCTGGAGCGCTGCGCTCAACCGCATGGCCGGGATCATCGACGACTCGGTCATTACGACCCGGCCCCTGCGCCAGGAGGTCCACGTGGTCGATGCCCCCGCCGGGTTCGCCCACGGCGCAGGCGGGGCGATGATCGCCGACCTCGACCTCGGCTTCTACACCCGGCCCCACCCGGGCGGCACGCTGCTGGTCGGCGGCGTCGAACCCGACTGCGATCCCCTCGAGTGGATCGACGACCCCGATGCGATTTCCCCCTCGCCCACCGCCGCCTGCTTCGAGGCGCAGGTGTGGCGGGCGGCCCGGCGCCTCCCCGGGCTGACGGTCCCCCTCCGGCCCACCGGGCTGGCAGGGGCCTACGACGTCACGCCCGACTGGGTGCCCGTCTACGACCGGGCCTCGCTGGACGGCTTCTACCTGGCGATCGGCACCTCGGGCAACCAGTTCAAGAACGCCCCCCTGGTCGG
>CAJXIS010000112.1 GCA_913054115.1 uncultured Acidimicrobiaceae bacterium
CATCGAGCCCGCCGACACCCGGAGCGCACTGGCCGCCGCCCTCGACGTGCTGATCGGCAAGCGCGAACGGCTCCCGAAGCGGCGCCACGACAACACGCCACTCTGATCTCCCCGGATTTTCGGGGCATCGACCACCACCAGAGCGCCGCGAACGGGCCGGATCGCGGCCGAATGCGAAGAATCCACGTTTTTCGACCTCGGCCGGGCTGTTTCGGGCCCGTCGGTGCCCGGTAGGGTCGAAAAGTCAACGAAGACGCCTGATCTGTCCCTCCGTGATTCGAGGCCGCGACGTGAACGAAAGCATCACCCTCACCGACAACCGGACCGGCGCAAGCGTCGAGGTCCCGATCGTCAACGGCACCGTCGACGCCCGCGAGTGGGCCGACCTGCTCCCCGGCGTGTACTTCCACGATCCCTCGTTCGGCACCACCTCCGGCGCCGCCAGCGCCATCTGCGAACTCGACGGCGATGCCGGCTACCTGCGCTACCGCGGCCACCCGATCGAACAGCTCGCCGAGCAGGTCAGCTTCCTGGAATCCGCCCACCTGCTGCTCTTCGGCGAACTCCCCACCCGACTCCAGTTCGACGCATTCACCGACGAGATCGCCGAGGCGGCGTTCATCCACGAGAACTTCCACAAGAGGATCCTCGAGGGCTTCCGTAACGACGCCCACGCCATGGGCGTCCTGGTCTCCAGCGTCGCCGCACTGTCCACCTTCTACCCCGAGGGCAAGGACGTCGAGGATCCGACCATCCGCCGCTCGCAGATGATCCGCCTGCTCGCCAAGATGCCGACCCTGGCGGCCAGCGCCTACCGCCGCAGCGTCGGCCAGCCGTACGTCCAGCCCGACCCGGACCTCGATTACACCACGAACTTCCTGACCATGATGTTCCGACCGGCCGAGGGCGGATTCGAGGTCGATCCGGTGCTGAGCAAGGCGCTCGACCTGTTGTTCCTGCTCCATGCCGACCACAGCCAGAACTGCTCCACGACAACGGCCCGCACCGTCGGCAGTTCCCACGCCGACCCGTACATCACCCTCTCGGCGGCCTGCGGCGCCCTCTACGGACCCCGCCACGGCGGCGCCAACGAGGCCGTCCTGCGGATGCTCGAGGAGATCGGCTCGTATGACCAGGTCGACGACTTCGTCGCCAAGGTCAAGACCGGAGAACGGCGCCTCATGGGCTTCGGCCACCGGGTCTACAAGAACTACGACCCCCGGGCCAAGATCATCAAGGACGCCGCACACAAGGTGTTCGACGTGACGGGAAAGAACCCGTTGCTCGACATGGCCCTCAAGCTCGAAGAGGTGGCCCTGGCCGACGACTATTTCGTCAGCCGCAGGCTCTACCCCAACGTCGACTTCTATTCGGGCCTCATCTACGAATCGATGGGCTTCCCGCACGAGATGTTCACGGTGCTGTTCGCCATCGGCCGCACGCCGGGCTGGCTGGCCCACTGGGACGAGATGCTCACCCAGAACTCCCGCATCGCCCGACCCCGTCAGCTCTACACGGGCAAGGCCACCCGGGACGTCGTCCCGATCAACCAGCGCTGAGGCGCTCCCGGCTCAGCCGGCCTGCACGTCGAGGGCGATCTTCCCGACGTTGGCGTTGCCCTCCATGTGGGCGTGTGCGGCTGCGATCCCGGTGATGTCGAACCGGCGGTCCACGACCACCCGCAGGGTGCCGTCCCCGAAGCGAGGCACGACCTCGTCGGCGAACGCCCGGCTGACGGCGACCTTCTCGTCGAGTGACCGGCCACGCAGCACGGTGCCCACGATCGTCGCCCGCTTGGGAAGCAACTTGCCGAGGCCGAAAGTGGCCCTGCCGCCGCCCATCACCCCGACCTGCACGATCGTGCCGCCCACGGCGAGGGCATCGACGTTTTTGTCGAGGTAGTCGCCGCCCACCACGTCGAGCACCACGTCGACACCGTGACCACCGGTGTGGTCGCGCACGGCGGCCAACCAGTCGTCGGTGGCGTAGTCCACTGCCAGCGAGGCCCCGAGATCGATGCAGGCGGCGCACTTGGGCCCCGAGGCGGTCACGACGACGTCGGCGCCCATCGAGCGGCAGAGCTGGATGGCGGCGGTGCCGACCCCCGAGGCACCGGCGTGGACCAGTGCGGTGCCTCCCGCCTGAAGTCCTCCCTGGAGCACGAGGGCGTCCCATGCGGTGATGAACACCTCGGGCAGGGCGCCGGCTTCCGTCAACGGCATCCCGACCGGCACCGCCATGGCCTGGTCCCCATGGACCACCACCTGGTCGGCATGGGCCCCGCCACCGGTGATCGCCATGACCTCGTCCCCCACCGACCACCGCCCGACGTCCCGGCCGACGGCTGCGACCCGCCCGGCGAACTCGAGGCCCGGCACCTCGTGCTCCATGGCCGGCCCCGGGTAGAGGCCCATGCGTTGGAGCAGGTCCGCACGGTTCAGGGCACTGGCGACCACATCGACGAGCACCTCCTGCGGCCCGGGCTCCGGAGCCGGGATCTCACGGATCGCCAGCACCTCCGGACCGCCGTACGACTCGATCACCACGGCGCGCATGACGAGATCATGCCCCAGCCGGGAACCAGGGCATGCGCTCGCAGCGTCGAAACCCGTGAGACCCCCCACCTTGGAGACCCTGATGCGCCACCCGGCACTCGTGTTCGCTGCACTGCTCGCCCTCGCCGGCTGCTCGGAAGAATCCGGCAGCACTCCGATGGCGTTCGGGTTCGCGCCCGATATCCAATGGACGGCGACGGCGCACACCGGCGACGGAGACCAGCGGGCTCCGTCGGCAAGCCCCTTCCACGTCACCTTCCGCAGCGACGGTCGGATCGTCGGCAACGCCGGGTGCAACGGGTTCTTCGGCGAGTGGTCCACGAAGGGCGACAGCATCGCCGTCGGTCCCATCGGCATCACCGAGATGGCCTGTTCCGACCGTCCCGACTGGTTCGACATGCTCGCCCTGTTCACCGGGGACCTGACCCCCCTGGGTGGCGAGACCGTCACCCTCACGACGTCGGACGGTGTCGTGATCTCGCTCGAACCCGGACCGGTGAACCCGCCAAGGGAGACGTCCGGCGACCCTGACCGGCCGGTCTCGACGGTCAACGAGGGCTGACCGCCCTCAGCGGCCCTTCTTGATGTCGGAGTACGGGATGTCCTTGTCGACCCTGGGCTCTGGCGGCAGGCCCAGCACCCGCTCCCCCACGATGTTGCGCTGCACCTCGTCGGTGCCGCCGCGGATCGACATCGAGGGTGCGGTGAGGAAGGCCAGGTGGCCCGACGATTCGTCGAGCATCCCGGCCGCCCCGGAGAGGTCCTTGACCAGGTAGGCCCTGGCCTTGAAGGCAGCGACGCTACGCAACTTGGCGCCGGATCCCTCCGGGCCGGGGACTCCGTCCCGCCCCGCCATCGCCGCTGCGGCCCTGGCGGTGGTGAACCTGTTGACGCGGTCCAGCACGTAGGCGCGCATCGCACGGTCGCGGGCCACGGCATCGGCAAGGCGGCCCGAGGCAGCAAGGCCCGACAGCCAGCCGGGCACCGCTCCCTCGTCCTCATCGGATCCGCCGAAGGAACGGCCGCCGAGCGATGCCCGCTCGTGGGCGAGCGTCTCGATCGTTATCCCCCATCCTCCGCCGAGGTCACCGATCCGGTCCGAGTCGGGAACCCTGACCTCGGACACGAACACCTCGGTGAAGTGCCGGTCGCCGTTGACCTGCACCAGGGGGCGAACCTCGATCCCGGGATAGTGCATGTCGACGGCAAACATCGTGAGGCCACGGTGCTTGGGCAGGCTCGGGTCGGTGCGGGCGAGGCACATGCCCCACTTCGAATAGGCGCCCCGCGACGTCCAGACCTTGGATCCCGTGAGGATCCACTCGTCGCCGTCGCGCACCGCCCTGGTGCCCACATTGGCGAGGTCCGAGCCGGCATCGGGCTCGCTGAACATCTGGCACCAGATCTCCGAGCCGTCTGCGATCGGCCGCAGCCAGCGGTCCTGCTGCTCGGGGGTGCCCCGATCCCGGAGGACCGGGCCCACGAGGCTGATCCCCACGCCGTAGGGGTACAGGTCGGCCGAGGCATAGTCGCCAAGGGCAGCCGAGATGCGCCTGGCCTCGTCGTCGGTGGCGCCACGGCCCCCGTGTTCGACCGGCCAGGTGGGCACCATCCAGCCGCCGTCCACGAGCGCTTCGAGGTACCGCAGGCCGACACCGAGGTCGTCGCTGCCGGCGCCGAGCACCGTCGCAGGCACGTCGGGGTCGCGCCGTTCGAGGATCGACGAGAGGGCCTCGTGGATCTGGTCGTCGGTCAGCGTCACGGGCGCATTGTGGCCGCTCAGGGGCCGATTCCGACAACCCACCCCTGCTCGGCCATGATGTCGTTGTGCACGACCTGTTCGAATCCGCCTCGGCCCTCATCGACGACGTCGTGACACTGCGACGCCAACTGCACGAACACCCCGAACTCGGCCTCGACAACCCACGCACCCAGCAGCGCATCCTCGATGCCCTCGAAGGCCTCCCGCTCGACATCCGCACGGGCAGCGGCCTCACGTCCGTGGTCGCCGACCTCGAGGGAGCGTTCGACGGCCCCACGGTCCTGCTGCGTGCCGACACCGACGCCCTGCCGATGCCCGAGGAGAGCGGCGAGCCGTTCTGCTCGCAGATCGAGGGTCGAGCCCATGCCTGTGGCCACGACGCACACACGGCCATGCTCGTCGGTGCTGCGAAGTTGCTGGTGGACCGGCGCTCGGACCTCCACGGCCGGGTGCGCTTCATGTTCCAGCCCGGCGAGGAAGGCGGCGGCGGCGCTGGCGTCATGGTCGACGAGGGCGTCCTCGACGGCGTCGACCGGGCCTTCGCCATCCACATCACGCCCAACCTCCCGGTGGGCTGGGCGGCATGTCGCGCCGGACCGCTGATGGCCTCGACCGACGGCATGCACGTGACGGTCCGGGGCCGAGGCGGCCACGCCTCGATGCCCCACTTCTGCACCGACCCGGTGCCGGCGATGGCAGCCATGATCACGGCGATCCAGACGGCGGTCACCCGCGAGATCGATGCCTTCGATCCGGCGCTGGTGACCGTGGCGCACGTCGAGGCCGGCACGACCGTCAACGTGATCCCCGAGACGGCCTTCTTCGAGGGCACCATCCGCTGCGTGTCCGAAAAGACCCGTCGACGGATCCGGGAGGCGGTCGAACGGGTCTGCACGCAGATCGCTGCCGCCCACGGGTGTTCCGCCGAGGTCGACCTGGTCGAGGGCTATCCGGTCACCGTGAACGACGCCGGCGAGGCCGCAAGGTTCGCGGCGGTCTGCGAGGCCACGCTCGGCGAGAAGTCGCACTTGACGCTTCCCTCGCCGGTCATGGGCGGCGAGGACTTCTCGATGCTGCTGCAGCGGGTCCCCGGAGCCATGGCTCTGCTGGGCGTGTGCCCGGCCGACATCGCCGACTCACGCGAGGCGCCGCCGTGCCACTCGAACCGGATGCGCCTCGACGAGGCGGGCCTGCGCCACGGCATCGCCCTCCACGCCGCCATGGCGCTCGACCGCTAGACCACGCACATGGGCGTTCCCGTCGACGACTTCGCCACCCTGATGGCGCTCGAACCACACGGACCGGACGTGTTCGTCGGCATCAGCCCCGACTATCCGTGGGGACGCGTCTACGGCGGCCAGGTGGTCGCCCAGGGCCTCCGGGCGGCCATGGCAACGGTTGATCCCGACCACCTCATCCACTCGGTCCATGCCTATTTCATCCGTGGCGGCACCAGCAACGAACCGATCCGGTTCGAGGTGGACCGGATCCGCAACGGTCGGTCGTTCATCACCCGCCGTGTGGTCGCCCGCCAGTCCGACGGCGCCATCCTCAACCTGGCGTGTTCGTTTCAGGTCGTCGAGGACCAGGCCGACGTCCAGGAGTCGTCGCTCCCCGCCGATGCCGGCGAGCCGGGGTCCGGAACGAACGAGGACTGGGACCTGCTCGCCCGACGTGTCGTTCGTCGGAGCGTCGGTCGGGCGGCTGCATGGATGAAGGTACGCGGACCACTCGGCGACGATCCGATACTCCACGCCTGTGCCCTCGCCTACGCCTCCGACGACCTCGCCACGACAGCGATTGCCAGCTCGCACCCGCGCATCGCCGAAGTGAGCGCCAACCAGACCACGTACGGCGAGGTGTTCATCGGCGCCAGCCTCGACCATGCCATCTGGTTCCACCGACCGGCACCGGCCGACGAATGGCAACTCCACGAGTTCCGCTCGCATGGCCTCAACGGCGGCCGGGGCCTGTCGATCGGCGAGATCTTCGCCGCCGACGGCACCCACGTGGCGACCGTCGCCCAGGAGGCCATGCTCCGGGAGCGCACGCGTTGACCACGGTGCTCGTCCACCTCAAGGTCGACTACCTCGACACCGACCGGATGGGCGACCGCTTCCCGGGCGTGCGGTTCGTCCAGGTCGATCCCGACGGGCCCGTGGACGCCGATGTCCACGGTGAGGTCCTGGTGACGCGCGGCATGAAGTCGCCCAACCTCGCCGAGGTGCTCGAGCGGGGAGTCGAATGGGTGCACTGCACCGGCCACGGCGTCGACGAGATGCCACTCGAGGCCGTCGGAGACCGAACCCTGACCTGCGCCCGCGGTGCGACCGCCGTGCCGATCGCCGAATGGGTGGTGGCGATGCTGCTCACCGCCGCCAAGCGACTCCCCGCAAGTTGGATCGACGAACCGCCGGAGCGCTGGTTCCTGTCCCGTCTCGGCACGCTCGAGGGCGCCACGGTCGCGTTGATCGGCTACGGATCGATCAACCGGGGCGTCGCCGCCCGGCTCGCACCGTTCGGATGCCGACTGCTCGCCGTGCGACGGTCGGGCGCCCCGGTCGACGACCCCGGCGTCGTGGTCGTGGCCGACGCCGCAGCCGCAGTCGCCGAGGCCGACCACGTGGTGATCGGCGTCCCGTCGACGCCCGAG
>CAJXIS010000113.1 GCA_913054115.1 uncultured Acidimicrobiaceae bacterium
CGTTCGATGAGGAGGAGATGGAAGCGCTCGTCCCGAATCGTGAACACGGTGATGTCTGCCGTGACCGCAAAGGGGGGGTAGTTGGTTGTCTCCGGGTGTGTCGGATCCGTTGTCACACCCGCAGCGTACTCTAAGGGTGGAGGCGACACAATCATTCAGCCAGATAAGAGTCGGAATTGTTCTAATTGAGGATAAGTGATATATTGCCATCGCGACTCTAAAGAAGCCACGAACTCGAAGGGGCATCACCATGACGACAGACACCACCACCACCACCACCACCGTCACCCGCACGTTCGACTGGACCACCGGCGCCTGGATCGACGTCCAGGCGAACCCAACCGGCGAAACAGCACCAGTCAGCACCACCCCGACCGCCGTGCCCGTCGACGTCTCGGTCCTGCTCGACCGCTCGGGTTCCATGCAGGGCCTCGAGGGTGACGTCGTCGGCGGCATCAACCGCTTCTTCGCCGATCAGCGCAACGGTGAGGGCGAGTGCACCGTGACCCTGGCCCAGTTCGACAGCGACGACCCATACGAGGTCCTCGCCACCGCCCAACCCATCGACCAGGTCGCCGACCTGACCATCGACCAGTACCGGCCCCGGGGGGCGACCCCGCTCCTCGACGCCATCGGCGCCCTCCTCGACGACGCCCAACGCCGACTCGGCGACGGGCCGGCGAACGGCACGGTCGATCCGGTCGTCGTCGTCTTCACCGACGGCCTCGAGAACGCCAGCCGACGGCTCACCCGGTCGCAGCTCTTCGCACGCATCGGAGACCTGCGCGATGCCGGATGGACCTTCGTGTTCCTCGGCGCCAACCAGGACAGCTACGGCGAAGCCGGCCGCCTCGGCTTCGACGGCCGCAACACGCAGAACTTCCGGGGCGACTCGCAGGGGATGCGGGCGGCGTCGGAAGACCTGTCCCGGGGGCTCAGCTCGATGCGCTCCAAGGCCGGCAACGACCGCCTGATGCACAAGCTCGACTACTTCGACGGCCTCAAGTACGCCGAGCGCGACGACGACACCCGCTGACCACCACCAGACCCCGACCGACCCCAGGCCCTGACCACCACCAGACCCCGACCGACCCCAGGCCCTGACCACCACCAGACCTCGACCGACCCCGCCGAACCGCAGCTGAACAGGAGCAACAGACGTTGAGAACCGAGACCCACCACCAGACCACCGACACCATCCACCACCCCGCCGATCCCCGCCTCGCAGAGATCATGGCCCGCCTCGCCGCAGGTGACATGGAGGCCATGTTCGACCTCTCCGACGAATACGGCCACCGCATCCGCGGCATCGTCCGGCGCATCGTCGAGGCGACCGGTCGCCGCGACATCCTCAACGATCCCGACGAGATCGACGGCCTCAAGATGGACGCGGTCCTCGTCGTGGTCGGAAACGCCGGCAAGTGGAAGCCGTGGGGTGCGCTCCCGTGGACCTGGGCCTACCGGGCGATCGAGAAGGCGGTCTGGGTCGGAATCGGCCACCGCGTCGTCGAGTTCGAGGAGCAGCATGAGGGCAGGGAGCGCATTCCTGCTTCCGGAGCCGCCCCAGTAGAACTTCGGGTCGCCCACGTGGTGCGCCTGGCCGGAGCCCGTCCGGAGCTCGCCCTGTTCCTGAACCTCCTCACCGACGTGGCATCCGAACGCGATGTCGAGGTCGTCCTGGAATACGAACTCCAGAAGACCGAGGGCGCCCAGGCACCGTCGGAGACGACCGCCCTGCTGACCGGCCTGACGTCGGCCAACGTCCGCAAAATCGCCAGCCGGATCCGGAACAAGATGATCGAGCGCGTCGCCACGGACCCGGCACTCGCCGTGCTCGGGGGCTTCTGGTTCCTGGGAGATGGTGGCTGAGCCACCCCAGCGGCTGCCGGTCCGTCACGGTGGCGCCGTACCAGTAGGTCATGAAGGCATCAGAACGTCCGACCGGGGCGGCCGAAGCAATTGCCGGGGCCGTGGCGCCGGAGCGCACCTTCCTGGTGGACGTCGATGTCGATGGCGGCTGTGCCGGGCTGTACCTCCTCGACGGGCGCTTCGGCGTCCGCGGGGGGTACCGGCTCATCCGGGAGGGTTGGGTCGACGACGACCTGCCGTACGCCTGGTTCGCCGGTGGTGCCAACCACCTCGACCCGGTCAACCGCAGGTGGGCGCTGCGCCACGCCGACGAGCTCGGCGTCGACGAGGCGACCTTCGAGGCCCCCGAACGGTCAGGCTGCTGAGCCGGACGATCCGGCGTGGTCGGCGAGTGCGTCGATCATCGCCACCAGTCGGGCCCGTTCGGGCTCGACCAGACCCGACATGCCGAGCGCCCGCATCGTGGCGGAACAGACCGGGCCCACGGACACGGCGACCACCCGCCTGCCGTCGAGCGCTGCGACGAGTTCGTCCCGGCAGCCCATGTCCGTCGCGATCTCGACGAGGTGCACCGCCGCCTGCTTGGTCGTGAACGTGACCGCCTCCACCCCTCCGGCGCAGATCGCCTCCGCCAGCGTCTGAGCAGGGCCGATGTCGTCGGGAAGTGCCCAGCGGTAGATCGGGATCGCCACGACCTCGTCGCAGGTGGCGGCGAGCGGTGCGACGAGGGTGTCCTCGTCGGTGCCGTCCAACTGCAGGGCGATCCGCCTCCGGCCGCCCGTGTCGGCCACGTGCCGGACGATCTCGGCGAACTGTTCGTTGGGCGCCGACCAGGCCACCTCGAGGCCCGCCCTCCTGGCGGCGCTCACCGCCTTGGGGCCACGGGCGATGACCTCGACGCCGGCCAGCGCGGACCGGAGGTCGGCCCCCACCCCCACCCCGTCCATCGCCTCGAGCCACATGGTGAGGCCCATGCCGGTCTCGAGGACCAGGGCGTCGGGTGGTTCGGCCATGAGCCGTCGGGAGACCTCGAGCAGGCGCTCGTCGTGGCCCAGGTTGAGCGTCTGCATCGTGCAGCCGTGCAGCACGTCGGCCCCACGGCGCCGGAGCAGGTCGAGTTGCGCATCGGCCCGCCGGTCGGCGGTGACGCCGACCCGCCAGCCGGCAAGGGGGAGGGGTTCGGTCATCGGCCCAGCATGGCGCACCGCCGCAGGTAGGTCACGCGAAGATGCGGTTCAGCGTGTCGAGCGCCGCTGCGAGGATCTCGTCGTCGGGCCAATCGAGCAACTCCTGCGCCGTCCGGCCGGCGTTGAAGCCGATCAGGATCGGGGCGCCGGTCCAGGGCACGGCGTTGTACCACTCGACGAACCGTCCCCGTTCCTCGGGGACGTACCCGATCTGGTCGATGTCGGGGTCCCAGAACGCCTGGGGGAAGCGCAGCACCACCTTTTCCATGTGGCCCATGCCGAGCATGTCGATCGCGACACGGTGGGCACGGGGAAGCTCCGGCTCGAACACGACATCGCCCGCCTGCAGCACCCCGAGGGGGAGCGTCACGACGACGGCGTCAGCGGGGAACGCACCGTCAGGCGTGTGCAGCGTGACTCCAGAGGCGGACCACCGCACCTCGGACACCGGGGTCCCCAGTCGGATGTCGAGGCCGTCGGCGAGCTCGGCGATGATCGGTGCGTACCCCGTGGCCGGCACGGCGTCGCCGCCACGTGGCGTCGCACCCTCCCAGGCGGTTGCGAGCGCCAGGTCGTCGACGTGGGCTGGCCACCAGTGCTCGACCTCCGAGACGACCACGTAGTCGAACCAGCGGCGTTCGGCCTCGGGCAGCGCAGCCCGGATCGGCGCCAACTCTGGGCCCATCGCCCGGGTGGAGGGTTTGCCGAGCACCGCCTCCTCGACGGCCTCGTAGAGGTGCGCCAGGCGGCTCCACGCCAGGGGAGAGCCGTCGGTGTCGAACAGCAGCGCATCGTCGTAGTCGGTCGGGACCAGGTCGATGCCGAGGTCGACGGCCAGGTCGGCGAGCGGGTTGGTCCGCACCCCGTGCAGCCATGAGCCGCCGAGGTCGACCGGCACGCCGCCGAGGTCGTCGGTCCAGGCTCGGCCGCCGATGCGATTCCGGGCCTCGAGCACCGTGACCTCAAAACCGGCGTCGGTGAGCCGCCCGGCCGCACCGAGCCCGGAGGCGCCGGCCCCGAGGACGACGACCGTCCCGCCACCCCGTGCCTCGAGCACCTGGTCGGCGACCCGGAGACCCGAGAGGTATGCACCGTGCACCGAGGCGGGGAAGTCGGGCTCGGTGGCCTCGCCGGCGAGGAAGAGGCGCCCGCCGATGGGCCGCCCCAGGTCCAGTCGGGAACGGGCGGAGGTTCCGGCAGGCAGGTACGAGTAGGCGCCACGGGCAAAAGGGTCCGTTCCCCAGCGGGTGATCCGCCAGTCGATCGGGTCGGGGATGGAACGCCGCACGGTCGATGTGGCCGGCTCGCTGCCCCCGCAGCCCGAGGCCAGCAGCAGCACCGAGGCGCCGGCGCCGGCCAGGAAGCCGCGCCGGCCCATGGTGGCCCTCGTGATCCGGTCCATGCCCCCAGCATGGCCTCTCCGGCCGACCCGGTGTGGCAGAGGACGTTTCGCCGGGATGCCTGCATCGACCCGCGGGTACCGTCCGCCATGGCCGCGTGCGACCGCCGGGGGACGGCATGCGGCCACTGGGTTCGGCACGCAGGCCAGGTCCTACGCTGGCGGGCCGCGACGGGGAGGTGCGAGCTGAGCGAGTCCGAGGGATCCGAGGTGCGGACCCCGTCGTTCCCCGCGTACCGGCACACGGTCGGCGCCATGATCCGGCACGCCGCAGCGACCCGGGGCGACCGGGAGTTCGTCATCCTGGACCAGGAGCGGCTGACCTACGCCGACGCCGGGGAACGATCGGCCGAGTTCGCCAGCGGACTCCTGGCAGCGGGCGTCCGAAAGGGGACCCGGATCGGCCTGCTGGCCCCGAACGGCCCCGACTGGGTGGTGGCCTGGCTGGCGATCTCCCGGATCGGCGCCGTCGCCGTCCTGTTCAGCACCTATGCGAAGCCCCGTGAACTGGGGCGGGACCTCCGACTGGCAGACGTCGCCGGCCTGCTCATCGTCGGCGAACACCTGGACAACGACTACATCGCACGCCTCGAGGAAGCCGTCCCGGGCATGGAGGGGTCGATCCCCGGAGCGATCCGATGCCCCGGCCACCCGGCCCTGCGATCCGTCCACGTCTGGGGCGACCGGGTGCCCGATTGGGCCACGCCCGTCGGTGTCGGAATCGTCGACCGGGCGGGTGACGTCCCCGACGAGGCGCTCGTCGCCGCCGAGGCCGACGTCGACCCCGCCGATCCCGCCGTCGTCATCTTCACGTCGGGAAGCACCTCGGATCCGAAGGCGGTGGTGCACACGCAGGGGACCGTGGTCCGCCATCCCCACAACCTCGGCCAGTTCCGGGACCTGGGCCCCGACAGCCGCATGTACACCCCGATGCCGCTCTTCTGGGTCGGCGGGCTGGCCTACACGCTCATCGGAGCGATCCATGCCGGGTCGGCCGTGGTCTTCGAGGAGCGGTTCGAGCCGGGTGCCACGGTGCGGCTCCTCGAACGGGAGCGGATCACCCACCTCACCGGATGGCCCCACATGGGGAAGGCCCTGGCCGAGCATCCCGACTATCCGTCCACCGACCTCTCGTCGATCAGGAGCAGCGGGCTGCCCGACCTCCTCCCACCCGGGCTGCGGCCGGCGGACCCCGGGCTCCGGGCCAACTCGCTGGGCATGACCGAGACCTTCGGCCCGCACTCGATGGAGGACCGTTCCGTCGACTGGCCCGAGTCGAAGCGCGGCACCTATGGACGGGCGGTCCCCGGCGTCGAGCATCGCATCGTCGACCCGACGACCGGCGAGGACCTTCCAGCCGGGGAGATGGGAGAGGTCTGGGTCCGCGGCTACTCC
Source organism: uncultured Acidimicrobiaceae bacterium (assembly GCA_913054115.1). Lineage (GTDB taxonomy): Bacteria > Actinomycetota > Acidimicrobiia > Acidimicrobiales > MedAcidi-G1 > S20-B6. The sequence continues at coordinate 5,851 of CAJXIS010000113.1, forward strand.
CTGATGGACGGCCTACTCGGGGTCGAACGCAGCGAGGCGCTCACGGCCGACGGGTGGTTGCGCACCGGGGACGGCGGCCGGCTGGACGAGGACGGCCACCTGTACTTCCGGGGCCGCCTCGGCGAGGTCATCAAATCCGCCGGCACCAACGTGACGCCACGCGAGGTCGAGTTGGCCCTCGAAGAGCTCCCCGAGGTGATGCACGCCTTCGTCATGGGGATCCCCCACCCGGACCGCGGCGAGGACGTGGCCGCAGCCCTGGTGCTGCGACCGGGCGCAGAGGCCGAGCCCGACGAACTGCGCGCCGCCGTGAAGGAGGCGCTGTCGACCTACAAGGTGCCGCGGCACCTCGCACTGTTCGCCACGCCCCGGGACCTGCCATGGCTGGAGTCCGGCAAGATCGACCGGCGGGCGGTGCAGCGGCTCCTGGTCGAGGAGTTCGTGGAGCAGTAGCCCGGCCGCCGCCGGTCAGCCGCGTGGGAGGCCGAGCATCCGTTCGGCCACGATCGTGCGCTGGATCTCCGAGGTGCCGCCGGCGATGCCTGCGGCCCGGCTCCACAACCACTGCCGCTGCCAGGTGCCGACGGCATCGCCGCCGGTCGGGGATGGCCAGAGCGGGGCCTCGTCGCCAAGGACCGACAGCGCCGCAGACGAGAGCCGCTGGGTCATCGCCGTCCACGACAGCTTGACGAGGCTCGACTCCGGTCCGGGCTCCTCGCCCCGCCCCAGGCGGGTGAGGGTGCGCCAGTTGTGGATGCGCAGCAGGCGCAGCCCGACCATTGCGTCGACCAGGTCGTCGGCGATCACCGGGTCGTCGAGGGCGCCACGCGCCTCCGCCTCCCGGAACAACTCGTCGAGGTACACCTCGTGGACCACCTGCTCCTTGAACGGAAAGCTGACGCCGCGCTCGTGGGCCAGCGTGGTGCCGGCCACCGCCCAGCCGTCGCCGAGCCCGCCGACGAGGTGGTCGTCGGGGACGAAGACCCCGTCGAGGAACACCTCGTTGAACTCGGACTCGCCGGTGATCTGCCGGAGCGGGCGCACCTCGACGCCGTCGGCCTCGAGGTCGACGACCAGATAGGA
>CAJXIS010000114.1 GCA_913054115.1 uncultured Acidimicrobiaceae bacterium
GGCGGCAAGGCGTGGACCAACGAGCCCAACGACTGGAAGTGGTGCTTCGGGGTCAACGTCTTCGGCAGCGCCCACGGCGTCATCTCGTTCGTCCCCCGCATGATCGAATCGGGGCAGCCCGGCCACGTGGTCAACACCTCGTCCGGTGACGGCGGCTTCGCCCCGGTGCCGATGGCATCCGTCTACGCCTCGAGCAAGGCGGCGGTGTCGTGCTTCACCGAGGCGTTGCACCACCAGTTGCTGGCCGAGGCCGAGGGGATGGGTGCGTCGGTGTTCTACCCGTCGGGTGGCCTCATGAACACCGGGCTTTTCACCGCCCAGCGCAACCGCCCCGAGCACCTGCAGCGCGTGCGCGGCGGCACGGGGCGGGCCAGCATGACCTTCGACGAGTTGAAGGCGCGGCTCGAGAAGGCTGGCCGCGACGTGAAGGTGGCCGACCTCGACGAGTTGGGCCGGTTCGTCGTCGACTGCGTGGCGCAGCGCCGTTACGTCATCGCCAGGGACCTCGATGACACGATCGACCTGCTGCACCGTCGGGCCGACGCCATCGGCCGCTTCGAGGTGCCGCCCCACCACGACATGGGCCTGTAGTTCCCTACTACCGTCGGCGGACATGAAAGACCTCTGGAGCGACGACGACTGCGGCGCGGCCGACGCCATCGGCTGCTGTGCCTACGGATCACGGCTGCTCGGTGGCGACCGTTCGCTCGTCCTGCACGGTGGCGGCAACACGTCGGTCAAGGCCGACTGGACCGACATCACCGGACGCACCGTCGACGCCCTCTTCGTGAAGGGTTCCGGGTGGGACCTGGCCTCGATCGAGGCCCCCGGGTTCACGCCGCTGCCGCTCGACCGCCTCCACGACCTGCTCGGGCTCGACGCCCTCAGCGACGCCGACATGATGGCCGAGCTGTCGGCGGCCCGGCTGCGTGCCGATGCGCCGCAGCCGTCCGTCGAGACCCTGCTCCACGCCCACCTGCCGTTTCGGGCGATCCAGCACAGCCACGCCGACGTGATCCTCGGGCTCACCAACGTGACCGACGCCGAGGACACCCTCGCCGAGGTCTACGGCGACGACGTGGTGGTGGTGCCCTACGTGATGCCCGGCTTCGACCTCGCCGTGGCGGTGCGGTCCTGCTGGGACGACCAGGCCCACGAGGGGACCGTCGGGATGGTGCTGCGCCACCACGGCCTGTTCACCTTCGGCGAGACCACCCGTGATGCCTATGCCCGCCACGTCGACCTCATCTCCAGGGCCGAGTCGTTCCTCGACCGGGTGGCGCCGCACGAGCCGGCAGGTCCGTCCGAGAAGGCCGAGGTCGTGCTGACCGAGCTGGCCGACCTGCGCCGCTCGATGTCGGCGGCCGCCGGCCGGCCGATGATCGTGAGCCGCCACCACGACGCCTCGATCGCCCGATTCGTGGCAAGGGACGACCTCGCCGATCTGGCAGGCCGTGGGCCGCTCACCCCGGACCACGTGATCCGCACCAAGCGCACGCCGATGGTCGGGCGGGACGTCGACGGGTTCGTCGCCGCCTACGGCACCTACTTCGCCCGCAACGAGGGGCGCAGCGACGACGACCTGACGATGCTCGACCCGGCCCCACGCGTCGTGCTCGATCCGGAACTCGGGCTGCTGACCGCCGGCGTCACCCCCAAAGATGCCGACATCGCCGCCGACATCTACCGGCAGACCATCCCGGTGCTCGAGCGGCTCGAGGATGGCAGGGGCGGCTACGTGGCGCTCGACGAGGGCCACCTCTTCGACGTCGAGTACTGGGATCTCGAGCAGGCCAAGTTGCGTCGTGCCGGTACACCGAAGGAACTGGCCGGGTACATCGCATTCGTGACCGGGGCGGCGTCCGGCATCGGCCGGGCCTGTGCCGCCGAGCTCCTCGACCGGGGCGCCGCCGTCGTCGGCGTCGACCTTGCGGAGTCGGTGGTTGACGCCTTCGACGGCCCGGCCTGGCTGGGGGTGCCAGCCGACGTGTCCGACCACGACGTCCAGGCGGCGGCGCTGCGGGCCGGCGTCGAGCGGTTCGGAGGGCTCGACCTGGTGGTCGTGGGCGCCGGCATCTTCCCTGGCAGTTCGGCGATTGTCGACCTCGACCTCGACACCTGGCGCCTCACCATGGCCGTCAACGTGGATTCGGTCGCGGCCCTGTTCCGCGACGCAGCCCCGCTGCTGTTCCGGTCACCGGTCGGCGGCCGGGTGGCGGTGATCGCCTCGCGCAACGCCACCGCACCGGGGAAGGGCGCTGCCGCCTACTCGACGTCGAAGGCGGCCCTGACCCAGCTGGCCAGGGTGGCGGCTCTCGAGTGGGCCGAGCACGGTGTGCGGGTCAACGTGGTACACCCCGACAACGTGTTCGATACGGCGCTGTGGACCGATGAGCTGGTCGCCGAGCGCTCGGCCGCCTACGGGCTGACTCCCGACGAGTACAAGCGGCGCAACCTGCTCGGCATGGAGGTCGGGGCCGCCCACGTGGCGTCGGTCGTGGCCGAACTCTGCTCCGACCGCTTCGCCGCCACCACGGCCGCCCAGGTCCCCATCGACGGCGGCAGCGAGCGCACCATCTGACAACAGTCGTCAGGAACGGGCCACCACGGCGGCGGCGACCACGACGTCCTCGACGGCCAGGCCGACCGACTTGAACAGGGTGACCTCGTCGTCGTTCCGGCGGCCGGCCCGTCCGGTGGCCAGGTCGGCCAGGTCGCCGACGATCCGGTCGAACGACCATGAACCCGCGGCGGCGTGGATGAGCTCGCCCGACTCCTCGGCGGCAGCCTCACGGTCGTCGACGAACACCGAGGCGGCGGCCACCAGGTCGTCATCGACCTCTCGCCGGGCGGTCGAGTAGGAGCCGACCAGGTTTACGTGGGTGCCGGGCCGGACGGCGGCGGTGGGGATGACCGGCTCGGCGGCAGAGGTGCATCCGCACACGATGTCGGCAGCGGCCACCTCGTCGGCGGAGGCGGCGACCACGGGACGCCCCCCGGCATCGACCCCGGCGGCAAAAGCCTCTCCCGACTCAGGCGTGCGGCCGTAGACGAGGATCGACTCGATTCCCGGTCGCACGGCCAGCACGGCCTCGACATGGCCCCGTGCCTGGACGCCGGTGCCGAAGATGCCCAGCGTTCGTACGTCGGTTCGGGCGAGGACGTCGGTCGCCAACGCCGAGGCGGCTGGGGTGCGCAGTGCGGTCAGCGCCGAACCGTCGAGGGTCGCCAACGGCACGCCGGTCTCCCGGTCACAGAACAGGTAGTGGCCGTGGATCAGCGGCAGCCCCCGTGAAGGGTTGCCCGACACGACCGTCACGATCTTGACGCCGATGCCCACCGGGGCAACAGCCGGCATCATCAGCAGGTCGTCGGACGGGCCCAGCGGGACCTGTCGGCGGGGGTGCAGTTCGCCGAGGTCGCGGAACGCCTCCCGCAGCACCTCGATGGCGGCCGGCATCGGGACGGCGGCCACGATCGCCTCGGCGTCGAAGTACGGGATGGCGCTCATCGCAGCTGGAACCCGAGGCCGAGTGGGTCGGCGGGGTCGAGGGTGAATGCGCTGGTGGCGTGGCGGTGGGCCGAGCCCTCGACGGTGGTTACGACGCCGTCGTCGGTGACCGACTCGATGCGTCCGACGAAGAGACCGCCGGCGATGCCCTCGTTGTGGAAGGCGTCGTCCACGCCGATGACCCCGTGGTGGTGCAGGAGCGCCAGGCGGGCCGACGTTCCGGACCCGCACGGCGACCGGTCGACCTGGCCGTCGGCGAAGATCGTGACGTTGCGCTGGTGGAGCGGGTCGGCGCCGGGCGTCTCGTGGAGGATCGTGCCGTAGCAGCCCGACAGCCGCTCGTCGGACGGATGCACGAGCGATGGGTGGCCCGCCAGTGCCGCCTTGACCTCGCGGCCCAGGGTGATGAGGTCGTCGACGTGGCCGGCCGTCGCAGAGACCGTCAGGTCGTCGATCGCCACCGATGCGTAGAAGGCGCCACCGAACGACAACTCCGCCTCGACCGGCCCGAACGAGGTGTCGACCTCGATGCCCGTGGCGCCCACGAACGAGGGCACGTTGCGGAACCGCACGGACACCGCTCGCCCGTCCTCGATCCTGGCCACGGTGTGGAGCCGTCCGGAGGGAACGTCGACCACGACCTCCAGGCGGCCGGCGCCGACCGGCACGTCGATGACGCCCTCGTCCACGGCCCATACGACGAGTGCGATCGTGCCGTGGCCGCACGCCGTGCTGAACCCGTGATTGTGAAAAAACACCACGCCGAGGTCGCCGTCGGCGTCGTCGGGCGGGACCACGAACCCGCCGTACATGTCGGCGTGGCCACGGGGCTCGTTGACGAGGAAGCGCCGGAGGTCGTCGAGGTGCTCCTGCGCCCAGGAGCGGCGGTCGAGGACGGTCCGACCCTCCATCGGGCCGGCGTCGACGATCCGGAAGGGCTCGCCGGCGGCGTGGTAGTCGGCGGTCGTGAGCGTCTCGCCGGGCCCGGGGATCACGGCGGCACCCTAGTGGGGCGACGGATCGGCGGCCGTGGGCCGGCGAGCGGGCATGATGCGCGCATGGGCACCGGCGCATTCCGCCTGACCGACGACCAGGCGGCGGCATTCGCCATGGACGGGTTCGTCGTCGTCGACGGGCTCGTCGACCCGGCCCTGCTCGGTCCGCTGCGCCGCTGCTTCGATCGGCTGTTCCGGGGTGATTTCGCAACGGGCGTCGAGCCCGACGAGGTCAACTGGCAGGAGGGCGATGGCGATCCGACGCTGACCCGCCAGATCTGCAACGGCTGGCGGGCCGACCGCCGGATCGCCTCCACCGTGCTGCGTGCCGACCTGGGGGAGGCCGTCGCGCGGCTGGCCGGCTGGCCCGGGACGCGCATCATCCAGGACAACCTGCTCTGGAAGCCGCCGGGCGCCCGGTCACTGGGCTTCCACCGGGACAACGCCTACCTGCCCTGGTACCGGCCGCAGGAGATGGCCACCTGCTGGATGGCCCTCGACGACACGTCGGCGGCGGGCGGCACCGCCGAGTTCGCCAGGGGATCGCACCGCTGGCCCCATCAGGATGATCCGACCGGGGAGTTCCACGCCCCGCAGGACCACCGGGCCACGGTCGCCGAGGCCGCCGCGAGGCACGACGCCGTCCTCGACATCGTGCCGGTCGAGGTGGGAGCCGGCGGGGGATCGTTCCACCACGGCTGGACCTGGCACGGGTCGGGGCCCAACGACTCGGGGACCGACCGGCGGGTGCTGGTCCTGCACTGCGCCAGCAGCGAATCCCGGTTCCACCGACCCGGCTTCGACGATGGCAACGGCCCGATCTACTCCCGCTACGCCCACCCGGACGACGACGCCATGGACGAGGCGCACTTCCCGATCCTCTGGCGGGAGGATGGCTACCGCACCCCCGGCCTGCCCGAACCGGGGAGCCGCTGAGGAAGCGAGTCGGGAACCGCCCGATGATGGTCGGTGCCGCGTAGGCCACCGACCACAATGGCGCCGTGGAACCGGTCGCCCCCACGCTCGTCCTGGCCGCCGTCGGCGCGCCCGTCGTCGCAGGCCTCGCCACGCTCCTGCTGCCCTGGGGCCGCACGTCGCTGCGGGTCCTGCTGGCCACCTGTGGCCCACTGGCGTCGCTGCTGTTCCTCGGGGCGCACCTGCGGCGCTACGGCGTGGCATCGAACGAGGAGGGCACGACCGCCATCGGGTGGGTGCCGAGCCTCCACCTCGACCTGGGCTTCCTCGTCGACGGGCTGGCCACCTTCTTCGCCCTCCTGGTCGCCAGCGTGGGCGTCCTGATCGTCCTCTATGCGCGGGCCTACTTCGGCGACGACGGGACCTCTTTGGCCCGCTTCTTCCCGGCGCTCGGGTTTTTCACGAGCTCGATGCTGGGCGTGGTGCTCGCCGACCACCTCCTGCTCACGGTCCTGTTCTGGGAGGCGACGTCGATCGGATCGTTCTTCCTGATCGGCTGGGACCGCGACGACGAAACGGCGGTGAAGCGGGCGACGCAGGCGTTCGTCACAACGGGCCTCGGCGGCCTGTCGCTGCTCGGCGGCGTGCTGCTGCTCGGCGACGCAACCGGCTCCTGGAGATGGAGCGAACTCGTCGCCGGGGCAGCCGACATCGGGTCGGGCGGCACGATCGTGGCCGCCTTCGTCCTGATCTTCATCGGGGCGGCCTCCAAGAGCGCCCAGTGGCCGTTCCACTACTGGCTGCCTGGGGCGATGCTGGCGCCGACCCCGGTCTCGGCCTTCCTGCACTCGGCCACCATGGTCAAGGCGGGCGTCTTCCTGCTGGGCCGGCTGCTGCCCGTGTTCGGGCTGCTGTCCATCTGGTTGCCGGTGGTCGTGGTGTTCGGTGCGGTCACGATGCTGCTCGGCGCCGTGCTGGCGTTGCAGCAGCACGACCTGAAGCGGATCTTCGCCTACACGACCGTGAGCCAGCTCGGCCTGTTCGTCTGCATGTACGGACTGGGCGGGGCGACGGACGGCCACGGCGGCGCCGCCATCGACTGGGACCTCAGCCAGATCGCCAGCCACGCCCTCTACAAGGCGCCGCTGTTCCTCATCGCCGGCGCCCTCGCCCACCGGGTCGGCGCACGACGGCTCCCCGAGCTGTTCGGGCTCTGGAGGCGACGGGTGCCGGGGGCACGCCTGCTGGTCGTGGTCCTGCTGGCGGCCGCCTACGCACTGGCTGGCGGGCCGGGCACGGTCAGCTTCGTCGCCAAGGAGATGTTCTTCGGAGCGGTGCACCATGCCGCCGGGTCCCGCCCGCTGCTCGTCATCGTGGGGGCGATGGCGGTGCTGACGGCGATGTGCAACGTGGCGATCGCCGTGCGGCTGGCGGCGACCGTGTTCGGATGGCGCACGGGCGTGGGCGACGAGGGCACGGTGC
>CAJXIS010000115.1 GCA_913054115.1 uncultured Acidimicrobiaceae bacterium
GCTCCTCGACCCCGCACGGGTCGGCCTCGGGACCGACGTGTTCGTCGAGATCACGCTGATCGGCCAGGACGAGGCCACGCTCGATGCCTTCGAGCTCGCCGTCGCCGAACGGCCCGAGATCATGAGCTGTCACCTCATGGCGGGGGACTTCGACTACCTCGTGCACGTGGTCGTGCGCGATGTCGCCGGCTTCGAGGTCCTCCACCGCACGCACCTGGCGCAGTTGCCGGGGGTGACCCGCATGGTGTCGAGCTTCGCCCTGCGCCCCATCTGCGACCGCACCGCGGTTCCGCTGGGCGGTTCGGTCGCCTGACCGCCGTCAGGCAAGGCCGCCGTCGACCTTGAGCACGCTTCCCGTCGTGAAGCTCGAGGCATCCGAGGCCAGGTAGAGGGCGGCGCCGATGATCTCGTTCGGCCTGCCACCCCGTTCGAGCGGCATCGTGCGGCGTGCCGTCTCGGCGAAGGCCTCGAGGTCCCAGGCCTCGGCGATGTCGGTCAGGAACGGGCCGGGCATCAGGCAGTTCACCCGGACCTCCGGCCCGAACGCCCTCGCCAGCGAGGACGTGAGGTTGTTGACCCCGGCCTTGGCCATGGCGTAGACGACCTCGCCCGGGGTGGGGCGCACGGCGGCAACGGAGCTCACGTTGATGATCGAGCCGCTGCCGTCGGCCTGCATGCGCTTGCCGACCACGACCGAGAGCCGGAACACGCCCTTGAGGTTCACCCCCATGACCTTGTCGTACAGGGCCTCGGTGATGGAGGTGAGGGAGTCGTAGAGCGGGGACATGCCGGCGTTGTTGACCAGGATGTCGATGCGACCGAACTCGGCGTAGGCGGCATCGGCAAGCCGATCGACCTGGTCCCAGTGGCCCACGTGGCACTCGACGGGCAGCGCCCGGCGGCCGAATCGTTCGACGACCTCGGCGGCGAGCGCCTCGCAGTTCTCCATCTTGCGGCTGGCGATGACGACGTCGGCGCCGTGCTCGGCGAAGGCCAGGACCATCTCGCGGCCGAGACCCCGGCTGCCGCCGGTCACGACCGCCACGCGGTCGGAGAGGTCGAAGAGGTCGGGGGGCATGGGCCAGTATCCCCCGCGGCCGCGGGGAGAGCGAATCCCGACGGTCAGGAGGTGGCCGGGACGCCGGCCGCCGAGCGGATGCCGTCGACCAGCAGGTCGACGAGGAACTCGAACTCGGCGTCGTGGTCGCCGCGCCCGATCGCGTCGAGGTTCTCGAGTCGGGTGAATCCGTCCATGGCGGCACGGAGCGACCGGCCGGCCTTGACGGCCTCCGCGTCTGCGAGCCCGAAACCGCGGATCACGGCCTGGATGGCGCCCAGGGCGAGGCGGGCGCCGGCGCGCCGCTCGGCGTCGTCCGGGTCGATCGGCGTGAGCGTCAGGTCGTAGCGGCCGGGGAAGGTCGTGGCCCATGTGCGGTAGGCATGGGCGAACGAGCGAACGGCGTCCTCGTCGCTGCGGCCCAGCACGGATTCGCGGAGGACCTCGCCGAACTCGACGGTGGCGGCGTGTGCGAGTGCGCGGCGCAGGCCGGCCAGGCCGTCGACGTGCGAGTAGAGGGAGGGGGAGCGGACCTCGAGCAGACCGGCGACGGCGGCCAGGCTGACCGCCCCGGCGCCGTTGGCATCCACGACGCTCAGCCCGGCGGCGACCACGTCCTGACGGGTGACCCCCCGCTTCCTTGCCATGTTGCAAGCATAGTAGAGATATGTCTAAGATGCTTAGATATGAACACTCTTGCGACACCGGGTCCCATCACCGGGCTGCCCGCTTCCGGTTCCGTCCACGACGAACAGGAGATCGAGGCGGTCGTCGAGCTGATGCGCACCACGAACCTCGCCATCGGCGACCACGTGGCGGCCTTCGAGGCGGGCATCGCCGAACTGCTCGCCAAGGACTCGGGCGTCATGGTCAACTCCGGCTCGTCGGCGCTGCGTCTCGCCATCGACCTCCTCGACTGCGAACCGGGCGACGAGATCATCACCTCGCCCCTCACGTTCTCGACCGACATCGCCCCGATGGTCCAGTCGGGGATCGTCCCCGCATTCGTCGACGTCGATCCCGACACGTTCCAGATCGACGTCGAACGCATCGAGGACATGATCGGCCCCAGGACGAAGGCGATCCTCGCCCCCAACCTGGTCGGCAACTGCCCGGACTGGGACGCCATCAGGTCGATCGCCGACGAGCACGGGCTGAAGGTCGTGGAGGATTCCTGCGACGTCCTGGACTCGTGGCTGCGGGGCACCCGCACCGGCGCCCGGTCCGACATCAGCGTCGCCAGCTTCGCCCTCTCGCATTCCCTGACCGCCGGCGGCACCGGCGGCATGGTGGGCATCGACGATCCCGAGCTCCACGACCGCTGCCTGGTGCTGCGTCGTTGGGGCCGCCGCAGCGAGACCTACGCCTTCGGATCGCGTCGAGGCAGCAACGATCGATTCGGACCGCTGGCGGACGGCACGCCGTACGACCGGGAGTTCGTGTTCGACAGCATCGGCTACAACTTCGAACCGACCGAGATCAGCGCCGCCATCGGCCGCGTCCAGCTCGGCAAGCTGGCCGACTTCAACGAGCGCCGGCAGCTCAACTGGCAGAAGCTGGACGACTTCTTCGCCGACCACGAGGACCGCATCGTCCGACCCCGCACCACCGACGGTTGCAACACCACCTGGATGCGGTACTGCTTCCGCCTCCGTGAAGGGAGCGGCATGGACCGGACCGGGTTCCAGGAGTTCCTCGAGGCCCGCAACGTGGCAACGCGCATGGTCTGGACCGGCAACATCCTGCGCCAGCCCGGCTTCGCCGGCATCGGGCACCGTGCCCCGTCGGACGGGCTGCCCCATGCCGACCTCGTGATGGACACCGGCCTTTCCCTGCCCATCCACCACGGCCTCTCCAGCGACCACGTCGGATTCATGATCGACCAGCTCATCGACCTGATGGCCCGCTGAACACCACACCACGACCCGCACCTACGATCTGCACCCAGGAGGAGACCCAGATGACCACGACCACCGAAACCACCGCCCCGTACACGATCATCTCGTCGGACTGCCACGCCGGCGGCAACATGAAGATGTACGAGGAGTACCTCGAGGACAGCTGGCGCGACGCCTTCAAAGAGTGGCGGGGCGCCTACTCCAACCCGTTCCGCGACCTCCAGGACGACGGCCGCTCACGCAACTGGGACGACGAGCGACGCATCAACGACCTGCACGCCGACGGCGTCGTCGCCGAGATCACCTTCCCGAACACCGTGCCGCCGTTCTTCCCGACCGGCGCCCTCATCACCTATCCGCCCACCGACCGCGCCGAGTACGAGCGGCGCCTCGCCGGCATCCACACCCACAACCGCTGGCTGCTCGACTGGTGCAACGAGTACCCCGAACGCCGCTGCGGCCTGCCCCAGGTGTTCCTCAACGACCTCGACGACACCATCGCCGACCTCGAATGGGCCGCCGAGAACGGGTTCCGCAGCTTCATGCTCCCGGCCATCCCCCCCGATCAGGGCATTCCGGGCCTCTGGGACCCGCACTACGACCGCCTCTGGGCGGCGGTGTGCGACCTCGACCTCACGATCACCCAGCACGGCGGCTCCGGCGGCCCCAACTACGGGAAGGCCCCGGCCGCCACCCTCATGTTCCTCATGGAGGTGCCGTTCTTCGCCCACCGCAACCTGGGCCACCTGATCATGTCCGGCGTGTTCGAGCGGTTCCCCGAGCTCCGTTTCGTGATGACCGAGCAGGGCGTCGGCTGGGTGCTCGAGGAACTGCGCCGCATGGACGGCTACCACGCCCAGATGGCATCCGGTCGGGTTGGCGAGTTGGGCTTCGCCGCCGAGTTGGTGCTTCCCATGAAGCCCAGCGAGTACTTCGACCGCAACGTCTGGATCGGGGCCAGCTTCCCGAGCCCTTCGGAGGCCGACGCCATCAAGGAGCTGGGCGTGCACCGGGTCATGTGGGGCAACGACTACCCGCACAACGAGGGCACGTTCCCGAACTCCCGCGAGTCGCTGCGTCGCTCGTTCTGCGACTGGGACGAAGCCGACCTGCGCACCATCTTCTGCGACAACGCCGTCGAGGTGTACCGCTTCGACGCCGAGGTGCTCGCCCCGTATGCCGCCGAGCACGGCCCCACGGTCGACGAGGTGGCCACCCCGCTGGACGAGATCCCGAAGGGCAACTGGAGCCCGGCCTTCACCCGCCCCTAGCCCGCCGGCTACCTCGTCGCCGGCTGTGCTGAGCGCTACCGCCTGAGTCAGCGCAGGCCCGCTGTGCTGATCGGGTCGCCGATGGCGATCAGGTGGCCCAGGTCGGGGTCGTAGGCGAAGCGGCGCAGCAGGTCGCCTGCGCCGTGCTTGTCCGGCCCGAGCGAAGCCTCGGCCATCCCTGGCAGGCTGAACGACCCGATCGTCTCGACGGCGGCGGTGAACCCCTCGGGTGTCGGGCTGGTGCCGGCTGAGGTGACCAGCTTCACGGCCAGCCGGAACACCTGGCAGGCGTGCATGGCGTCGAGGTGGGTGTCGGTCCCGATGCGTGCGTCCTCCTCGGCTGCCACCCACTCGTCGACACATCCCTGTACCGAAGGGTCGGCCAGCAACTCCTCGTAGCGGGGCACGTCCACCGTCAGTGCCGAGACCTTGCCGCCGACGAAGGTGGAGAGCCCGGCGCCACCGGGAAAGCCGGACTCCACGGCCTCCGGGTCGGTGATGACGAGTTCGACGACCGAACCCACCCGTTCGAGGGCGATGGCGTGGTTGCCGGCGTCCTCGAGAACCAGCACGACATCGACGCCGTCGGCCCCGAAGTGGTCCCGGAGGGGTGCGTCGAGCTGGTTGATGTCGGCGTGCTGCGTCTCGAAGATCGCTTCCGAGGCGAGGTCGAGCGTGAACTCCTCGACGAGTTCCTCGACACGGTCCCGGAACGACGAGGTGGCCCCCGTCCAGACCGTGCCGAGCCGGAGGTCGTCGAGGTCGCCACGGCGTGCCAGTGCGGTGAGGCCGAGGAGTCGGGCGTCGTCCGTGGCCATGTCGACCGTGACCAGGAGGCCGCCGAGGTCGGCGTCGAGGTCGGCACTGAGGCCGGTCCGTGCGACGACGGGGGCGCCGTAGCGCTCGCTGGCGCACCGGACCGCATCCTCGTCGACCGCATCCATGAGGATCATGAACACGGCTGCTTCCTCGAGCAGCGTGACACAGGCCGTCTCGGCGGAACCGGGACGGTACGGGTTGAATCGGGCCACGTGCAGGACGACCTGGCGACCGTGGACTCCGCCATTGTCGTTGCGCATCTGGGCGAAGGCGGCATAGAGGCCCTCGCTGGACAGGTCTGCGTCCTGGAGGACGATGCCCAGGTGGAGTTCGGTTGCGGTGACACCCTGCCAGGAGGCGGGGAGCGCCGGTCCGGTCGTGGTCGGGGCCTCGCTGGTGGTGGAGGTGGAGGTGGAAGTGGAAGTGGTGGTGGAGGTGGAGCTGGTGGAGGAGGTAGAGGTCGAAGTAGAAGTAGAAGTAGAAGTGGTGGACGTAGAAGTCGAGGTAGAAGTGGTGGAAGTCGAGGTCGAGGTCGAGGTCGAAGTCGAAGTGGAGGTGGAAGTCGGCGCCGGGACGGGGTCGGAGCCTCCGCCACAGCCGGCGACCACGAGTGCGACGGCGAACAGCGCCGGGAGCCACATCCTCACGGACACGACGTTACGACAACGTGCCCGCACTCGGCGGGCAGCGCCCGGGTTTCAGGCCGTGATGCCGAATCGCTCGAGGCCGAAGCAGTCGATGGCGTTGCCGCGCATGAGCTTGTAGGCCTCCTCGTCGGAGAGGCCGGCCTCGGTACAGATCTTCGTCGCCACCTCGAGCGTGTGGGGGTAGGTCGAGTCGGCGTGGGGGAAGTCCACCTCGAAGCAGATCTGGTCCATGCCGATGATGTCCCGGTTCCGCAGCCCGATCTCGTCGTCGAAGATGCAGCCCCAGATGTGGCCGGGAATGTACGAACTGGGCGGCTCGGGAAGGTCGACGCCGAAGGAGGTCCCGCCCCGCTCGGCCCAGAGCTTGTCCATGCGTTCGATCACGTACGGCATCCAGCCGACCTGGCCCTCGGAGTAGGCGATCCGGAGTCTCGGGAACCGGACGAACACGCCGGAGAGGATGTAGTCGCACATCGACCCCATGGCGTTCGAGAAGGTGAGCGTCGAGGACACGATGAACGGAGCGTCGGGCGAGGTGCTGGGCATCTTGGACGACGAGCCGATGTGCATGCAGACGACCGTGTCGGTCTCCTCGCAGGCCCGTAGGAACGGATCCCAGAAGCGGTCCTTGTCGTGGATGGATGGCAGGCCCAGCGGGTAGGGGTTCTCCGAGAACGACACGGCGAACGAGCCCTTCTCGGCGCAGCGGTGCACCTCGGCGGCTGCTGCGGCGGGGTCCCAGAGGGGGATGAGGGTGAGCGGGACGAGGCGCCCCTTGCCATCGCCGGCGCACCACTCGTCGATCATCCAGTCGTTGTAAGCCTGGACGCAGAGCATGGCGAGCTCCTTGTCCTCCCGCTCGTAGAAGGTCTGGCCGCAGAAACGGGGCAGCACGTTCGGGAAGCAGATCGAGACGTCGACATGGTTCTCGTCCATGGCGATCAGGCGGTCCTTCTGGATCCAGCCACCGGGGTGGATCTCGTCGAACGTGACGGGGGTGATGTCGAGGTCGTCGAAGCCGACGGCAGCCGAGAGCTTGGGGAACGGGTAGACGAGGTCGTCGTAGAGCCACCAGTCGCAGGGGGCTCCGCCCTCGACGCCCTTCTCGTACGAGAAGACGCCGCCCTCGAAGTGGAACACGGCGGTGTCGCGTTCGATGCGTGGGCAGCGGTCCTGGTACTTCGCCGGCA
>CAJXIS010000116.1 GCA_913054115.1 uncultured Acidimicrobiaceae bacterium
GGGGGGGGGGGCGGGGAGGGGGGGGCGGGAGGGGCGGCCGGGAGGGGCGGCAGGGAGAGGCGGCAGGGAGGGGCTGCCAAGAGGGGCCGCCGGGAGGGGCCGTCAGGATGAAGGGTTCAGAGCCGGGGTGCTGGTCCCGATGCGTGCGAGCAGATCACGGGCACGGTCCGAGGCGGGGTGGGCCAGCCGTGCCAGGGCCGAAATCCGGGCGGTTGTGCAGACCGGACCGTTGGACGAAGGGTCCAGGTCGTCGGAGCCACGAATGTCGAGGTCGGTTGCTGTCGGCTCGAGGACGAGGACCGTCGTCCCCCGTTTTCGGATGCCGGCGACCTCGCGGGCGAGCGTGCGGCTGTGCCAGGCCCGGCCGAGTGGGCCACCGGGCCAACCGTCGAGACCGCGCACCGCCGTCATCGAGGACGACACGACGACCAGGTCGAGGCCGAGCGTGGCGAGCAGGTCGGCGTTGGTGGTCGAGTGGATGCCCCCGTCGAGGTAGCGGCGACCGGCCGACTCGACCGGCCGGAGGAAGCCCGGCACGGCACAGGAGGCGTGGACGGCTGTGCCGATGTCGGCTTCGATGTCGTCGCGGCCGAAGACGGCCCGCTTGCCGGAACCGAGATCGACGGCACAGATCCACGTCGGCTGGTCGGGCCAACGCCCCGGGTGGACCTGTTCGGCCCGTTCCCGGAAACAGGTCCCGTCGACCGTTCCCTCGGGGAGCAGGCCGGCGAGGGCGACGACGGGGCGGGGACGTCCCCGCCCGAACAGCCCACGGGCGACCAGCACCGGGTTTGCCGGTCGTCGGGACTCCGGTCGGGGCGGAGTCGTCGGCAGGTTGAATGCGGTGGTCACGCGATCGGCGATCTCTTGGCCTTCGGGGGTGAGCGGACGACCGGTGTAGTAGGCGGCCTGGTCGATGGCGCTGAGGCCGGAGCGCAGCGTCACGGCCGTGGTCGATCCGGCACTGGTCCCGACGACCACGTCGGCCGTTCGGGGGTCCCAGCCGGTGGCCTCGGCGAGGGCCGAGAGCACGCCGGCGTGGTGGGCGGCGGCGTGCATGCCTCCGGCGCCGAGTACGAGCCCCACGGTGATCATGGCGTCATGGTCGCACGCGACGGCCCCGGAGAGGTGCCCGGGGGCGTGCCGGGGTGTGCCCGGAGGGGTGCCGTGCGATATGAGCCGCCCGGTAGAATCTCTCTCCGGCCAAAACGCGTGGCCGGGCCTTTCGAACCCCGGCACCGAACCCCGGCGCCGAACCCCGGCACCGAACCCGGGATTGAACCCCGAAACCGTCCTCGAGCACCCAGGAGAACCGGTCGAGATGCACCCCGAACTCGTCTCGGAGCAGAAGTACCTGGATGATGCATACACGTGCCTCCTGGATGCCCGGGAACGCGCTATCCAACTCAAGGACATGGTCGAGGTGGGTCGAGGTGGCACCAACCAGGCCAGGTCCGAGCGGGAGGCCATCTGGGAGGCGGTCGCCGCCCGCCTGAACCAACTCGACATGGGTGACGCTGCCCTCGTCTTCGGTCGCATCGACCAGGACGAAGGCAGCGATGGAGAGTCGGGTGACCGCTTCTACATCGGCCGGGTCGGGGTCTGGGACGAAGAGCAGGAGCCGGTGGTCGTCGACTGGCGGGCTCCGATCGCCGAGGCCTTCTATCGGGCGACCGGTCGTATGCCGATGGGACTCGAACGTCGCCGCCACTTCGTGAGTCGGGGACGGGAGCTGGTGGCGATCGAGGACGAACTGTTCGGCGACGTCGAGCGTTTCCGCGAGCCCGGCGGCCTCCGTGGCCAGGGTGCGCTCATCGCTGCGCTCGAGACCGCCCGCACCGGTCGCCTGGGCGACATCGTCGGCACCATCCAGGCCGAACAGGATCTGATCATCCGGGCACCCCTCGCCGGCGTGCTGGCCGTGCAGGGTGGGCCGGGCACGGGCAAGACCGTCGTGGCGCTCCACCGGGCGGCCTACCTGCTCTACACGAACCGGTTTCCCCTCGAGGGCCAGGGTGTCCTCGTGGTGGGCCCGAACCGCCTGTTCCTCGCCTACATCGAACAGGTGCTGCCATCGCTCGGCGAGGCAGGGATCGAACTGGCGACCCTGTCCGACATCGTGCGGGACACCAGCATCAGCGACCGGCACGATGCCGAGGAGGTCTCACGCCTCAAGGGCGACCTGCGCATGGTGCGATTCCTGTCACGTGCGGTGCGTACCCGACAGCGACCCCTGCGTGACGACCTCCGGGTCGGCTACGGGGTGCGGTGGCTACGCATCACGGTCGACCAGACGCAGCGGATCGTCACCGAGGCCCGGCGCCGGTTCCGGACCCACAACGCCGCCCGACGCTTCGTCGAGGACGAGTTCTTCCGGGTTCTGACCGCAAGCGCACGATCCGATCTCGAGGTCGAGGAGGTCCGTGAGAACCTGCAGGGAAAGTCGTCCATGCGCCTGGCACTTGATTGGATGTGGCCGGTGCTGAGCCCGTCGGAGCTGCTCAACGACCTGTTTGGTTCACGGGCGCTGATCCGGGCCGCCGGTCCGTCGCTCACCGACGACGAGGTCGATGCACTCCATCGCCAGCGGTCGGCCGAACCTGACGGCATCCGCTGGAGCGCCTCCGACGCCCCGCTGCTCGACGAGGTCCGGTCGGCGCTCGGGGCCCGACCCGGGAGCGGGGGTCTCGAAGCCGTCCGCACCTATGGCCACATCGTCATCGACGAGGTCCAGGACCTTTCACCGATGGGGCTGCGGATGCTCGAGCGCCGTTCACTGAACGGATCGATGACCGTGGTTGGCGACATCGCCCAGGCCACGGGTGCGTGGGCGCATGACGGGTGGGCCAGCATCCTCGACCACCTGCCCAAGAAGCGGTTGCCCCAGCGCTACGAGCTGACGGTCGGCTACCGGATCCCCGGTCCGCTCATGGGTCTGGCCGCCCGGGTCCTGGCCGTGGCCGCACCGGACCTCAAGCCTCCGGTCGCCGTTCGGGACGACGGCGGCGAACCGCGATTCGTGGAAGCCGCAGGGGGCGTCGCCGCCGAAGTGGCGCGGATCGTTGCCGAGGAGTCGGCGGCGGTCGAGCCGGGCAACCTGGCGGTGATCGTGGCGGCCTCGCAGGTCGATGAGGTCGAGTCCGCACTGGAGGCAGCCGGCATCGAGTTCGGCCGGCCGAACCGGCATGGGCTGGATGCATCGGTGGCCGTCGTGCCGGTGTCGCTCGTGAAGGGCCTCGAGGTCGATGCGGCGGTCGTCGTCGAGCCGTCCCGGATCGTGGCCGAACAGGTGCAGGGACTACGTGCGCTCTACGTGGCCCTCACCCGCGCCACCCAGCGGGTATCGATCGTCCACGCCGAGCCGCTTCCAGAGGTTCTCGAGGACTGAGGAAACTCTCTCCAGGCGGAATCCCCGACGGCAGGCCGTCCTGTCACATCCGCGACGTAACCTCGTCTCGAGCACCTCCCCCAGACCCGACCCGGCGTCCTTGCCGGGTGGGCTCTTCTCTGGATGATCGGAAGGTGCAAGAATGCAGGTGGATGAACGAGGTCGACAATCGCTGCGAGAGCGGCTCGAGGCAGTGCTGGGCGACCAGCCGGCCGATGTCCTGATGGAACTCCTCGCTCCGCCGCCCGGTGACTGGCTGGAGTTGCTGCGTGGCGACTTCAGCGCCCTGAACGCCCGGCTGGACCAGATCGACGCCCGGTTCGATCAGATCGACACCCGACTGGATGGGATCGACACCCGACTGGATGGGATCGACACCCGACTGGATGGGATCGACGCCCGGCTGGATGCTGCGGATCGACGCATCGAGGGGGGCGAGTCCCGGCTGACCCTTCAGACGGCCGAACTCACGAAGACGATCGTCTTCACCGGGATCACCGTCGCCATGAGCACCTGGGGTCTGCTCTTCGGCGCCATAGCATTTGGCTGACCGCGGGTTCGCTCTTGCGGATTCCTGGTTCCGGTCCGGTTCGAACGACCCGGGGCTGGTCGCCCCCAGTGCTCCCGAGTGCATCTCGACTGCATCTCGACTGCTCCCGACTGCTCCCGACTGCTCCCGACTGCTCCCGACTGCTCCCGACTGCTCCCGAGTGCTACTCGTACGAGATCGCCTCGAGGATGTCGAGGCGGGAGGCACGACGGGCCGGGAAGATGGCGGCGACCACGCCGAACAGGCCGGCTACGACCAGGTAGAGCACCAGTTTCTGTACCGGCACCGAGACCACGTCGATGAACGTCTCGGGTATGGCGGCGGTCGCAGCCAGGCCGAACAGCACGCCCATGGCCACGCCCAGGATGCCACCGAACAGGGCGATGATCACCGCCTCCCAGCGAACCATGCGGCGCATCTGGCGGCGGGTCATGCCGACCGCACGCAGCAGGCCGAGTTCGCGGGTTCGTTCGTAGACCGACAGCGCCAGCGTGTTGGTGATGCCCAACACGGCGATGAAGAGCGACAACCCGAGGAAGACCGTGATGATCGACAGCAACTGGTCGAGCTGGCCCTCCATCTCCTCGCGGAGTTCGTTGCCGTTGTTCACGCTCGCCTGCGGGTAGTCGTCGGTGACTGTTTCGACCAGGGTCCTTGCTGCGACCGGGTCGGCATCTGCCGCGTAGGCGATCGACATCGAGTTGTCGGGTGCCCGGGGTAGGAAGCGGTCGAAGGCGTCGTTGTCGATCACCCAGTTGCCCATCATCGTCGAGTCGTCGAAAACGGCGCCCACGCTGAACGATTCCTCGTGGCCGCCGGGGAAGCCGATGTCGACCAGCGAGCCGACGCCGACGCCGAGGTCGGCGGCGGGGTCGATGTGCAGCAGCAGCGAGAATGCGGCACCCCCGGTCGGCGGGTTGGCGGGGTCGCCTGCGACGACGCTGAGGTTCATGTGGTCGTTGATCAGGTCGAGATCGACGCCGCCCACGTCCTTGGGGTCGCCGTCGATGGTCATGCCTCCGAGCGCGAATCGGTAGATGGCGGTGGAGGCCACCAGGTCTGGGCGCGTGTCGGCGAGGTCGACGAGCCCCTCGGAGAGCTCGTCCGGGAGGCCGCCGGTCGGACTGAACGAGACCGTGTAGACGAAGAGGTCCGCCTCGATGCCGTCCTCGAGAGCCTGGACGAAGGTGGCCTTCATCGAGTCGCTGACCACGGCGGCCATGGAGACGAGGGCGAGTCCGACGGTCAGGGCGGCGGCGGTGGCCGCCGTGCGTCGCGGCGATCGGCGGGCGTTGTCGCGGGCCAGGCGGCCGGGGACGCGGTAGATGCGCTGGATCGGCCGGCCCAAGAGGTCGGCCACGGGTCGGGCGATCACCGGGCTGAGCAGGTACACGCCGAGGAAGGTGCCGAGTGCGCCGAGTCCGAGGCTGAACAGCAGTGGCCGGGTCTCGAGGTCGATCGTCATACCGGCGGCGAGGAGGGCGATGCCGACGAGGGCGACCAGGCCGCCGGCCTGGAGTCGGCGGCGCAGCCCGGTGGGGGTGAGTCGGACGTCGTCACGAAGGGCGGCGACCGGTGGGATGGAGCGCACCCGGCGCGATGGCCCGATCGTGGAGGCCACCGTCGTGCCGATACCGACCAAGGCGGCGACGATCAGCGTGCGGGGTCGGATCGGAATGCTGCCGGGAAGTTCCCCGAAGCCCGTCGAGACGAGGACCAGCCGGAGGAGCATGGCCAGCAGGTAGCCACCGATCAGTCCGAAGAAGGTGGCGACGGTTCCGATCACGAAGCCCTCGAAGCGGATCGACTGGCTGACCTGGCGTCCCGTGGCTCCGAGTGCCCGGAGCAGTGCCAACTCGCGTACCCGTTGACCCAGCACGATCGAGAACGTGTTGTTGATGATGAACGTGCTCACCACCACGGCGATGATGGCGAAGGCCAGCAGGACCGACGAGATGACGGTGATGAACAGGTCGAAGTCGGTCTTCGACTCCTCGATCTGCTGATCGCTGGTGATGACCTCGAGCTCGGCCTCGAGGTAGGGGGCCAGCAGCGCCTGGAACTCCTCGGGCATCTCAGACAGGTCGACGAGGAACGTGTCCTTTACCGCATCGAGCTCGGCCTGGATGGCTGCCTGGACGGTGTCCCGGTCGGTGCCCGGCTCGATCGTCACCTCGAGCTCGTCGAACAGCCCCTCCATGTCGAGGAACTCCTGGGCGGTCAGGCGGTCGAAGGCCGACATGTTGGCGCCGACGGTCTTGTTCTCGTCGGGATCACCGAAGTTGAAGATGCCCACCAGGACGAAGTCGCGCAGCCCGGTCGGGCTGCTGATCCGGTAGGTCTCCCCGATCGCGAACCGGTGGTCCTCGGCCGTGCGGGCGTCCATCACGAACTCGCCCACGAGTCCGGGGTCGTCGAGCGAACCGACCCGTTCGGGCGCCCGACCCTCGATCAGGAACAACTGCGAGAGCCCCGGAACCTCGGAGTAGATCATCCCGAACTGCGGGGTGCCCCTCGATGGGACTGCCTTGGCCTTCTCGACGCCGTCGGCGGGGATGATGGGGATGACGTTCCACATCACGATCCGGGGATCGACCTCGGCCACGCCCGGGACGCTGGCCACGACCGACTCGAGTTCCTCCGGGATGGGGAGCCTGTTGAGGCGCTCGCCCTCGCCGATCGAGGTGCGGACCACGAGGTCGAGGTCGCCGGTGATGTCGGTGGCGAGTTCGTCGAAGGTGTCGCGGATCTTGTCAGTGAGGAAAAAAGAAGTGGACAGGAAGGCGACGCCGAGGACCACGGCCAGTGTGGTCAGGGCGTAGCGCAGCTTGCGCCGGGCGATGTTGCGGAGTGTCAGGCGGAGCATGGTGTCGAGCCGGAGTGGTCGGGTGTCAGGCGGAGCATGGTGTCGAGCCGGAGTGGTCGGGTGTCAGGCGGAGCATG
>CAJXIS010000117.1 GCA_913054115.1 uncultured Acidimicrobiaceae bacterium
CTTCGACGAGTTGCCGCGCACGGGCCTTCCCGAGAGCTTCGACTCGTGGGGCGAGTACCAGCGCCACCTCGACATCCTGATCGGCGCCGGCGTGATCGAGGACGCCTCCAAGATCTGGTGGGACGTACGGCCGTCGGCCCGCTATCCGACCCTGGAGATGCGCATCTCCGACGTCTGCACGACCGCCAGCGACGGCATCGCAGTCGCCGCCATCTACACCTGCATCCTGCACATGCTCTACCGCCTGAAGTGCAACAACCAGAGGTGGCGTAAATACACCCGGATGCTGGTGCGCGAGAACCGCTGGCGGGCCCAGCGCTACGGCATCGACGAAGGGCTGATCGACTTCGGCAGGGGCGAGATCGTGCCCTACGCCGACCTCCTCGAGGAGATCATCGAGATCACCGCAGTCGATGCGGACGAGCTCGGGTGCGTCGACGAGATCGCGCATGCCCGCCAGATTCTGACGCGCGGTACCAGCGCCCACCGGCAGGTGGAGGTCTACGAGCAGGCGCTGGCGCAAGGAGCCGAGAAGAGCGAGGCCCTCGTCGCGGTCGTCGACTTCCTCATCGAGGAGACCATGGCGGGGACGGACTGAGCCAGACCGGCGACGGCGTTCCTAACCGGCGGATGCGGCGCGCCGTGCCGCATCGAGACGTTCGAGGATGCGGTTCACCCCGGGGTCCTGCACCACCCGGTCGAGCAGGAGCGACATCGGACGCTGCCAGTTGGGCCACTCGTCGGAACCCGATCCGGGGATGTTGACCGGCAGGACCTCGAGCCACAGGTCCTCGAGCCAGGTGATCACGAGCGGACTGTCCGAGGCCCCGAGCCACTCGAGGACCAACGCGACCAACTCGTCGGGCGCATCGAGATCACCATGCACAGCCGATGCAAGTGCCAGCGTGGCCGCCTCGCGACCTGCCCGTTCGCCCGCCTCGGCGTCGGGCGCCAGCAACCCCAGGTGGACGCGCTCGGGGATGTCACCGCCATCGAGCCAGCCGGCGAACGTGGGCGTGTCGTGGGTGCCTACCATCGCCACCCGGTCAGGGGCAGGGGGCACCGGGACGGTGCCGGACGCCGCCTCGAACTGGCCGACGTACATGCCCCGGATGCCGTGGCGGGAAAGTGCCTCGTCGATCCCGGGTGGCACCGTGCCAAGGTCCTCGCCGACCAGTTCACACGGGTGGCGGTGCGACTCGAGGGAGAGGACCGCGAACAGCTCATCACGCGGGTACGAGACGTAGGTGCCGTCGGCGACCCCGGCGCCATCGGGGATCCAGAAGAGGCGGCTCAGCGCCATGACGTGATCGACACGCAACACGCCGGCCATGCGGGCCTGATGGGCGGTCGCTGCGGCCAGGTAGGCATGGCCCTCCGCACGCGATGCCTCGGGCAGCACCGGCGGGAAACCCCAGTCCTGTCCGCTGGGGAACCCGGCGTCGGGCGGGGCGCCGACCGAGACATCCGCTGCGAACAACCCCGGGCGCGACCAGGGGTCGTAGCCACAGGGGTGGACACCGACGGCCAGGTCCAGGCCGAGGCGGACACCCGAGCGATCGAGTTGTCGGCGGAATCTGTCGAGCTGGCTGGCGGCCTCGACCTGGGCGACAAGATGGAACCGCTCCTCGGCAGCGTCGACGTCGTCCGGCCCGAGGTGGCCCCGGCGCTGGGAATCCGGCCACCTGCGCCAGTCGCGCCCGAGGCGCAGTTGGGCGCCACGGAACCTGGCGTAGGCGGCGAGCTCGGGATCGACCCCGGCGGGCGGGGGCCGGTCTGCGAGCGCAGCGCGGACCTCGGCATCGGCATGGTCCACCCGGAGATCGCCCGTGACGACAGCAGCCTCGTGGGCGGTCCCGAGGTCGAGCACCAACTCGCTCCAGAACAACCGGCTCACCGGCGAATAGGGGCTGGGTTGCGTGGGAAGGTCGTTGAACGTCGGCAGGAGCGGCAGCACCGAGACCAGGTCGCCCCCGTGGTCGCCGACCCATCGACACAGTGTCCCGAGGTCGGCGAGGTCGCCGACCGAACGGCTCCGACCCGTGCGCAGGGCGGCCAGGTGTGCGGCCACACCCCAACCCGGCCCCTCGCCGGAACGACGCCAGGACAGCGTCGGAGCTGCGATGACGGTCGTCACGACCGGGCCGGCCCCGGTCTCCAGCCGGTGGTACCCCGGCGGCAGGGGACCGTCGAGACCCCACGAAGCCAGCGACGCATCGACGACGAGCGACGAACCGTCCTCGAGCGTCAACAGCCCGTGCGCCGAGGCCGTGGACACGACACCCTCCGGAAGGTGACCGTCCCACGCGACGATCACCGGCGGGACCGTGGCGTCGGCCCGACCCCGGTCCATCTCCTGCAACGCACCGGCAGCGCCACCGGGTGCCTCGATCGGGGCACCGAGCGTGGCGCAGACGTGGACGAGCGTGTCCGGCCCGACGACGACGTGCCGACCGAGGCCGTCCGTGTAGCCGGTGGCGACCCCCATGGCCCGGGCGAGTTCCCGGAGCGGCGCAGGGGCCCCGCTACTCATCGAGGGCGAAGAAGCAGACGCCCAGCGGGGGCACGCTGATGGCGAGCGAGTTCTCGTGGCCGTGCGAGGCTTCCTCGTCGGTCTCGAGGGGCTCGTTCACCACGCCGCCGCCGCCGAACTCCTCGCGGTCGCTGTTGGCGATCTCGATCCACCTGCCGGCGTCGGGAACCCCGATCCGGTAGCCGCTGTGCAGTGTGGGCGTGAAGTTGCAGACGACCAGCACCGAACGCTCATCCGGGGCGTGCCGCAGGAAGGCGATCACCGAGTTGTCGGCGTCGTCGCCGACGACGAACGAGAACCCGTCGGCCGAATCGTCGACGCGGTGCAGGGCCGGCTCGTTCCGGTAGAGGCCGTTGAGCTCGGCCACCCACGCCAGAACCCCGGCGGGCTCGATGGCATCGAGCATGCCCCATGGCAACTCCTGTTCGTGGTCCCACTCGTGGTCAGGCCCCAGCTCCGACCCCATGAACAGCAGCTTCTTGCCGGGAAGGCCGAACTGGTAGCCGTAGAGAAGCCGGAGGCCGGCGCGCTGCTGCGCGAGGTCTCCGGGCTGGCGGGTCAGGAGCGAACCCTTGCCGTGCACCACCTCGTCATGCGAGAGCGCCAGCACGAACGCCTCGTCGAAGGCGTACACCGACCGGAAGGTGAGCTCTTCGTGGTGCCAGCGCCGCTGTTCGAAGTCCCGGCCGAGGTAGCGCAGGGTGTCGTTCATCCAACCCATGTCCCACTTCGCAGAGAAGCCCAGCCCGTCGGTGTCGACCGACCCGGTGACCCCCGGCCACGACGTCGACTCCTCGGCGATGACCATGACATCGGGGTGGTGCCGCGAGATGCGACGGTTCAGGTCCTGCAGGAATCCGACCGCACCGAGGTTCTCCCTGCCCCCGAGTTCGTTCGGTATCCACTCGCCTTCCGCCCGCGAGTAGTCGCGGTACAGCATCGAGCTCACGCCGTCGACCCGGAGCCCGTCGGCGTGGTACTGCTCGAGCCAGAAAATGGCGCTCGACAGCAGGAAGCTGCGGACCTCCGGGCGGTCGTAGTTGAAGATGGCGCTCTTCCAGTCCGGGTGGAAGCCGAGCCGGGGATCGGCGTGCTCGTACACGAACGTGCCGTCGAACCTGGCCGGCCCGTGGATGTCGGTCGGGAAGTGTGCGGGCGTCCAGTCGAGCAGCACCCCGAAGCCCCGCTGGTGCAGGAGGTCGATCAGGTACATCAGGTCCTGCGGCGGGCCGTAGCGGGCCGTCGGAGCGAAGTAGCCGGTGGTCTGGTAGCCCCACGACCCGTAGAAGGGGTGCTCCATGACGGGGAGCAGTTCGACGTGGGTGAACCCGGTCCGGTCGAGATGGTCGGCCAGCTGCGGGGCGAGTCCCCGATAGCCGCCGGGCTCGTAGCGCCAGGACCCAAGGTGGACCTCGTAGATCGAGATCGGGGCATCGCGGCAGTTGCGGGCCGCCCGGCTCGCCATCCATTCGCCGTCCTGCCACTCGTGGTCGAGCGAGGTGATCACCGACGACGTGCGCGGTGGTTCCTCGGCGGCGAACGCCACCGGATCGGCCTTGAACAGGCCGGCCCCGTCAGCGGCCTTGATGAAGTACTTGTAGCGATCGCCCACACCCGCCCCGTCGACCCGGCCACTCCAGATGCCGGCGTCGGACGCCACCAGACCGTCGACCCCGGCGGTCCAGTCGTTGAAGTCGCCGATCACCGACACCGCCCTCGCAGTGGGCGCCCACACCCGGAACAGGCAGCCGTCGCCGTCGACGTGGGCTCCCAGGAGTTGCGCCACGGCGTCGTGGGTGCCCTCCCCGAAGAACCAGAGGTCGTCGGCCGCCGGTTGCGGGCCGGGGTATTCTGCGGGCTCTTCCTGCATCCGGCCACAATATGGGGCAATCTGGAGCTCATGTCAGAAGTTGCAGCGCGGCCCCGGGTCCTGAGCATCGTCCTTGCGGGCGGTGAGGGAAAGCGGCTCGCCCCCCTCACCCTCGACCGGGCCAAGCCGGCGGTCCCCTTCGGCGGGAAATACCGGCTGATCGACTTCCCGCTCTCCAACCTGGCCAACGGCGGCTACCGCAAGATCGTGGTGCTCACCCAGTACAAGAGCCACAGCCTCGATGTCCACATCTCGCGGACCTGGCGGCTCAGCACGCTCCTCGGCAACTACGTCACCTCGGTGCCGGCCCAGATGCGCCGGGGGCCCCGCTGGTTCCTCGGCTCGGCCGATGCCCTGTTCCAGAACCTCAACCTGTTCGACGACGAGCGGCCCGACTTCGTCTTCGTCTTCGGCGCCGACCACATCTACCGCATCGACCCCCGCCAGATGCTCGACCACCACATGGAATCGGGGGCCGGGGTCACGGTGGCGGGCATCAGGGTCGACCGCCAGGATTCGAGCCAGTTCGGGGTCATCCAGGCCGGCGAGGGGTCCAGGATCGACTCCTTCCTCGAAAAGCCGAACCCCGAGGACGTCACCGGTCTCCCCGACAACCCCGACGAGGTGCTGGCGTCGATGGGCAACTACGTCTTCGATGCCGACACGCTCCGGGACCTCCTCCACGAAAACGCCAAGGTGGAGGCGAGCAAGCACGACATCGGCGGCGACCTGATCCCGATGATGGTGCAGAAGGGCGAGGCCCACGTCTACGACTTCACCACCAACGTGGTTCCCGGCCAAGAGGGGAGCCACCACTACTGGCGCGATGTCGGCACACTCGACAGCTACTTCGACGCCCACATGGATCTCGTCGACGACTTCCCGGGGTTCGACCTCTACAACGCCGAATGGCCCATCTTCACGCTGGGCCGGACCGCGCCGCCGGCCAAGGTGGTCAACGACGGCACCCACGGATCGTCGTCGGTGCGGCGGTCGCTGCTCAGCAACGGGGTGATCATCTCCGGCTCGAAGGTGCGTGGCTCGGTGCTCTCGCCCGGCGTCCGCGTGCGCGGCGGCGCCGTGGTCGAGAACTCGATCCTGCTCGACGATGTGGTGATCGGCGACGGGGCCCAGGTCCGAAACGCCATCCTCGACAAGGGCGTCAACGTGCCCCCCGGCGCCCGGATCGGCCATGACGCCGACCACGACGCCTTGCACTACACGGTGTCGGAAGCCGGCGTGGTGGTGCTCGCCAAGGGCCAGCAGGTGGTGATGCCCGACTAGTGCCGGTCGCCCTGCCGCCGCATCACGACCGTGGCCCAGGGCCCTGCCTCCCACCTCCCGTTGCCGGCCGCACCGGCCTCGCTGTCCGGATCGACCGACGTGTCGAAATCGACCAGCCACCCGGTGCCGCCGAGCCCCTCGGGCACCACGAACGTGGTGGCCTCCGGTCGGGCGTTGAACAACAGCAGGAAGCTGTCGTCTCCGAGCGCCTCACCGTCGAGGAACACGGCGAGCGACCCACCGCCGGCCTCCCAGTCCTCGTCGACCATCTCGGATCCGCCAGGCGTGTACCAGGCGATGTCGCCGATGCTTTCGCCCTCGAACCAGAGCCGGCGTCGGAAGACCGGGTGGTCGGACCGGAACCGGACCAGGCGCCGGACGAATGCGAGCAACCCCCGATCCACGCGGTCCCAGTCGAGCCACGACACCTTGTTGTCCTGGGCGTAGCCGTTGTTGTTGCCGCCCTGGGTGCGGCCGATCTCGTCCCCGCCCAGCAGCATCGGCACACCCTGGGACAGCAGAAGCGTCGCCAGCATCGACCGGCGGCGGACGGAGCGGACCCCGATGACGCCTGCGTCGGTGGTCGGACCCTCGGCGCCGGAGTTCCATGACCGGTTGTGGTCGTCGCCGTCCCGGCCGCCCTCGCCGTTCGCCTCATTGTGCTTGTGGTCGTAGGCGACCAGGTCGGCGAGCGTGAAGCCGTCGTGGGCGGTGATGAAGTTGACGCCGGCCGATGGATCGCGTCCCGACGACGCATAGAGGTCCGAGCTCCCAGCCAGGCGGGAGGCGAAGTCGGCCACGGTCCCTCCGGCGTTGCGCCAGAAGTCGCGCACGTCGTCCCGGTAACGGCCGTTCCACTCCGACCACCCCGACGGGAAGTTCCCGACCTGGTAGCCGCCCTCGCCAAGGTCCCAGGGCTCGGCGATCAACTTCACCCGGCTGATCACCTCGTCCCGGCGGATCGCGTCGAACAACGACGACCCGTGATCGAACCCGTGCGGTCCCCGGCCCAGCGCCGCTGCCAGATCGAAGCGGAAGCCGTCGACGTGCATCTCGAGGACCCAGTGGCGGAGGCTGTCCATCACCAGCCGCAACGCCGGCGGGTGGCCCATGTCCACGCTGTTGCCCGTTCCGGTGACATCGACGTACCGACGGGGATCGTCGGGGTCGAGCCGGTAGTAGCCCGGG
>CAJXIS010000118.1 GCA_913054115.1 uncultured Acidimicrobiaceae bacterium
GGGCGCAGTACTCGCCGACGGTGCCGACCGGCAGCGTCTCGCCGGTCTCCGGGTCGACGACCTTGACCTCGACGTGGGGCATCGGCGTGCCGATGGTGCCGGCCTTGTCGTCGATCGTGTCGGTGGTCCAGGTCATCGACGACACCGGGGACAGCTCGGTCTGTCCGAACACGATCGTGAACGGTGCGCCGAGTTCCTCCTCGAAGCGCTTCACCAGCGGTGCAGGCACCGTCGAGCCGCCTGAGCAGATCGCTTCGATGTCGGACGGGTCGGTGGTCGCGAAGTCGGGGTGCTCGAGCATGGCGACGAGCATCGTCGGCACGCCCAGCATGAGGTTGCCGCCGTAGGTGCGGAAGAGCTCGAGGACGAGGCCCGGGTCGAAGGCCTCGACGAGCACGAGCGTGCAGCGTTGCGACACGGCGCTGAGCACGCCGAGCACGCAGCCACCGGTGTGGAACAGCGGCATGGTGCAGATCCACACGGCGCCGTCCCTGGCCCCCATGCGGTCGGCGGTGTGGGCGCCGTTGTTGACGATGCCCCGGTGGTCGAGCAGGGCACCCTTCGGGAAGCCGGTCGTGCCGGACGTGTACTGGATCATCACCGGGTCGGTCGGGTCCGGGTCGGGGAGGTCGCCATCGAAGGCGTCGCCGCCGGCGAGGAAGTCGTCCCACTGGTCGAGGCGGATGATCTGGCGCAGTTCGGGGCAGTCGGGCTGGACCTCCTCGGCGGTGGCCAGCATCGGGTTGCCGCGAAAATCTGGGAGCACGAACAGGCCGGCCGACCGGGACTGCGACAGCACGTACTGCAGCTCCTGTGCCCGGAACGCCGGGTTGACGGTGACGAGCACGAGTCCTGCCATGGCGCTGGCGAACTCGAGGATCATCCACTCCGGCACGTTCGGTGCCCACACGGCGATGCGCTCGCCGGGCTCGAAGCGGGCGCAGAGGGCACGGGCCGCCCGGGTGGACTCGTCGAGCAGCTCGGCGTAGGTCCACTGGCGGCGGGCATCGACGTCGGGAACCCCGGTGACCAGCGCCACCCGGTCGGGGACGGCTGCGGCGACCTCCCGCAGGAGGCCCCCGAGCGTGAGGTCTCGAAGAGGGGGGTCGGACGGGCCGACGGTGTAGGACTCGGTGAGCGTCATGGCCGGGAAACTTAGCCCCGGCGTCAGAGCCCGCCGGATTCGTGGGTCAGCCGGCCGATCCGGCGAGCTGCCCGGCGTCGAGCCTCCGGGCGAGCGTGGCGAGATGTCGGGCGACGGCGGCCGGACCCGAGCGACCGGCCTCCTGCTCGACCACGGGGTTGTAGTTGGTGTTGGTGTTGATGTCGTAGGTGACCCTGCGTCCCTCGGCGGTCTCGATGAACTCGATGCCGGCGACGCCGATGTCCCAGAAGCGGCAGAACTCCAGGTAGCGGCCGACGAGTGGGTCGTCGAAGCCCTCCCGCCAGTGGAAGAGGCCCTTTGCCGGGCCTGCGTCGGTCGGGCACAACTCGAACCCGGAGTCGTCGGCGCACTCGTCGGCCGGGCAGAGCTCGAACCCCGAGCCGGTGTCGGCGGTGAGGGCGTAGAGGAACTCGCCGCCCACGATCTCGACCCGGGTGATGTACCCCGCGGCCGGGTGGACGTATTCCTGGAGCAGCGTGATCCCGTCGACCGGGTGCTCGAAGTCGGGCCCGTCGATGTGGTCGTCGAAGTCCGAGTAGCGGTCGAACCGACGCACGCCCAGTCCCTTCCCGCCCTGGTTGTGCTTGGTGATGAACGGCAGGTCCATGCCCCTGGCCCGTTCCCTCAGGTCGCGTCGGCCGATCACGGCGACGGTGTGCGGGACGTCGAACCCGAATGCCCGCAGCGCCGCATGCTGGTCGACCTTGCTCATCTCCAACTCGAGGACCCGGCGTCCGTTGACGACGGTGCGGCCGTGGCTCTCGAGCCAGCTCAGCACAGACCTCGTGTAGTCCTTGGATGCGACGTGGCCCCGGGTGTGCGAGGAGGCGCTCATCCTCGAGTAGAAGACGCCCTCCGGCGGTGCCGCCCCGAGGTCGAGCGATCCCTCGACCAGCGACCAGTCCTCCCAGGGCACGCCCTCGGCGTCGAGCGCCTCGGCGAAGGGAGGCAGCCAGTCGTCGTTCTCGTGGATCACGAAGATCGTTGACATCGTCGGTCACGTCCGTGGTGGGGGTTCCGGGCGGAAATGCCCTGATTCCTGACAAATCCTATCGGATTCATCGGGATATGGACAGCCGACGAGCGGCTGGCGGACGCGGCTGGCTACGGTTCCACGGACGGGGGGAGGGATCGATGCCACCAGCACTCACCAGGCTCTCGGCCGACGGTCAGCTCGCGCCGGTCCTCGAGGCCTTCGACGACGACGGCGGCGTGATCGTCGAGGGCATGGTCGGCACGGATGTGGTCGACGAACTGCTTCGTGCGGTGACGGCGTTCGCCGAGGGCATCGAGCCGGGCGTCGCCAACCAGGGGATGGGCGAAGCGGGCAGGTTCTTCGTCGGTGCGAACACCATCCGCTTCTCGAGCCTCGGCCGGATCACCCCCGCCTACTTCGACCTGCTCGACAACGAGGTCTTCGCCGCCATCGCCGACGTCGTGCTGCTGCCCAACTGCGGCTCCTACTGGGTCAATACGGCACAGGTCATGTTCATCGGCCCCGGCGAGCCTGCCCAGGTGCTCCACCGCGATGCCGACAACTGGTTCCAGCACGTGTCGCCGACCTGGCCCGACACGCCGGAGGTCACGATCAGCGCCATGATCGGCCTCGAGGAGGTGACCGAGGAGCTCGGCGCCACCCGGGCGGTGCCGGGCAGCCACCGCTGGCCCGAACTCGAGGTGTACGAGTTCGAGGCAGAGTCGGTGCCGGCCGAACTCTCGCCAGGCGACGCCTTCGTCTACTCCGGCAAGGTGCTCCACGGGGGAGGGGCCAACCTCACCGCCGACCGCTGGCGGCGCGCCATGCACCTCAGCTTCGTGGTCGGCTGGCTCACGCCCGAGGAGGCCAATGCGCTCGACTACGCCCCCGGCGAGCTCGACGACCGGTCACCCCGGGTGCAGCGCCTGCTCGGGCACCGCTCCTACGACCCGCGACCCCACATCGGCGGCGGACTCTGGCTGCGGCACGTGCGGCCCATCGAGGACCAGGCCTGATCAGCCGGAAGAGATCTCGGCGGACACTGCAGCGTCGATCAACCTGCCCATCTCGGTGCGGTCGATGGTGCCCCCGTGTGCGACCAGTTGGATGGTCAGGCCCTCGATGAGGCACGACAGCCGCCACGCCGAATCGTGTGGGCTGGCACAGGTGAAGTCCCCGCTCGCCACGCCGGCGGCGATCGTGTCCTCGAGGACGCCGATCCAGGCCTCGTCGAGTTCCCGGGACGTGGCCCGGAAGCGTTCGGAGCGCAGCGCCTCGGCCCATCCCTCGATCCAGAGCTTCCAGCTCCCGAAGTCGCCCCGGGGGCGGAACTCCTCGATGACGGCGTCGAGCCGCTCGCGGGGCGGGAGATCGACGGCCGCCAGACCCCGGAGGACCGCCAGCTCAGCCTCGGCGGCGTACCGGAAGGCCTCGTCGAGCAACTCGTCCTTGGTGGCGAAGTGGTAGTGGATGAGGCCCGTCGAGATGCCGAGGCGCCTCGCCACGTCGGCAATCCGGGTTGCGGCCAACCCCCGTTGGCCCAGGATTTCGCAGGTGGCCTCGAGGATCTCCTGCCGACGCCTGGCGACCGTCGCGCGGTGTCGCTCGCCGGCGCGGCCGGTGGCCTCGTCGGTGTCGGTCACGCCGTGAGCCTAACGAACTGACTGATGCGTCAGTTCTTCGGCGGACCCGGGCCGTGCCTGTCCTACAGTGTCGGCGTGGATGGATCAGGTGGCGGGCACGTCGTCATCACCGAACTCGAGAAGCGCTTCGACGACGTCGCCGTCGTGAAGGGAATCGACCTCGAGATCGCCGCCGGCGAGTTCTTCTCGCTGCTCGGACCGTCGGGGTGCGGCAAGACGACCACCCTTCGCATGGTCGGCGGCTTCGAACGGCCCGACCGGGGGTCGATCTGTATCGACGGCATCGACATCACCGACCTGGCCCCTGAACGACGGCCCGTCAACACCGTCTTCCAGAGCTACGCCCTCTTCCCACACCTCGATGTCGCTGCCAACGTGGCATTCGGCCTGCGGTTCACGAAGGCGTCCGCCGACGAGTCCTCGACACGCGTGGCGAAGGCGCTGGCCCTCGTCGAGCTCACCGGCTACGGGAAGCGCAAGCCCCACCAGCTCTCCGGCGGTCAGCAGCAGCGGGTGGCCCTCGCCAGGGCGCTCATCCTCGAGCCCAGGGTGCTGCTCCTCGACGAACCGCTCGGCGCACTCGACGCCAAGCTCCGCAAGACCCTGCAGGTCGAGCTCCGGACCCTGCAGCACGAGATCGGGATCACCTTCATCTACGTCACCCACGACCAGGAGGAGGCGCTCACCATGAGCGACCGACTGGCGGTCATGAACGAGGGCGAGCTCGTCCAGGTCGGGGCGCCCAAGGACGTCTACGAGTCGCCGATCAACGCCTATGTCGCCGACTTCCTCGGCGTGGCCAACCTGCTCGACGCCGAGCACCTCGGCAACGGACGGGTCCGACTGGGGGACCGGGTGCTCGCCGCTACCGGCACGGCGCCCACGGGCCCGTGCCGCATCGTGATCCGTCCGGAGCGGGTGCGGCTGGTCGAGGCCTCGGGTGGCCTTCCGGTCAACGGCCTTCCGGTCACCGTCGAGCGGCGGATCTTCACCGGTGCCACGACCCAGGTGCACCTCCGAAGCGGCGACGCCACCTTCCACGCCCTCGTCACCAACGACGGCCGGGAGCACGATGAGGGCGTCGATCTCATCGCCGTTCTTCCCATCGACGCCCTGCGGATCGTCGCCGAGGACTGAGGCAGCCGGCCGTCGTGCGGTGCCGGCCTACATCTCGAACTTGGCGAACTCGGTGAGCACCGACTCGCCATCGCCGCCGCCCCGCCGCCTGCGGTAGGCCGTCATGCCCAACATGCCGAGGGCGAGGGCGAACAGCGACGAGAACACGAGGAACGAGGCCAGTGCGTTGAGTGCCGGCGTCGAGCTGGTGCGGACCGCCGAGTAGATGCGGACCGGCACGGTCTCCGAGGAGGCGCCCGACGACAGGAAGCTGCTGATGACGAAGTCGTCGATCGACATGGCGAACACGATCACGAAGCTGGCGAGGATGGCCGGGGCCAGCAGCGGCAGCAGCACCATGCGCAGCGCCTGGATGGCCGTGGCGCCGAGGTCGCGTGCGGCCTCTTCGTAGTCACGGCCGATGGACAGGAGCCGTCCACGCGACACCACGACCACGTACGACATCGAGAACGTGACGTGTCCGAGCAACTGGGCCGGGCGCCCCAGCGGAACGCCGGTGTAGAGGTTCGAGAACACCAGCAGCAGTGAGGCGCCCATCACGATCTCGGGCGTCACCAGCGGGATCAGCATGAGCCAGTTGGCGCCCTTGGCGATCTTCGCCTGCCACCTCGCCAGGCCCACGGCGAGCGCCACACCGAGAGGCGTCGCAATGAGCATCGTGAGCACGGCCAGGATCAGTGAGTTGCGCAGCGCCGAGTGGAGCGACTCGTCGTGGAGGAACGAGGCGTTGGGGTCCTCGGTCCACCAGCGCAGCGAGAACCCCTGCCACACGGACCGGCTGCGGCCGCCGTTGAACGAGAAGACGAAGGCGATGACGACCGGCACGAACATCCAGGCGACGTAGAGCCATGTCCAGGTGGCGAGCACCACCGGTCGGCGCCACGGACTACGTCGCAGGAGCCCGCTCATGCCTGCAGCTCCCGCTGCATCCGCATCGTCGTGACCAGGTAGTACGACATGAACACGACGAGCAGGGCCGACAGCACCAGCACCAGGACGGCGCCCTTCTGTGGCTGGGTGGTGCCGTTGAGGTAGAAGTCGACCTGGTTGCCGATCATCTCCGTGGCGGGCGATCGGGAGAGCATGTCGTTCGTGTAGTAGTCGCCGAACATGGGCAGGGCGATGATCACGCCGGCGGCCATCATCCCGGGACGGGACAGGGGCATCGTGACCATGCGGAAGGCATTCGCCGGTCCGGCCCCCAGGTCGCGGGCCGCCTCCAGCAGCCGCACGTCGAGGCGCTCCAGCGAGGCGTAGAGCGGCAGCACGAGGAACGGCACGTAGCCGTAGACGAGGCCGAGGATGACCGTGATCCCCTTGCCGTCCAGGAAGTTGTACTGGAAGCCGAACGCCGAGAACGCCTTAGTGGCCCAGCCGTCGACCTGGAGCAGGTTGACCCAGGCCAGCATCCGCATCAGGTAGTTGACCCAGAACGGCAGGATCATCAGGGCCAGCAGCAGGCCGCGCCACCGTCCGGCGTGACGGGCGAGGTAGTAGGCCACCGGGTAGCCGATGAGGAACGACAGCACGACGGCGCTCAGCACGTAGGCGAAGGTGCGCACGAAGACCCGGCGCAGTGATCCGGTGAGGATCTCTCCCATGACCTCGCCGAAGTTCTCGAAGCGCCAGTCCAGCGGGTTCCAGGCGGCGACGGCGTTGCGGAAGATCGGGTCGATCTCGCCGAACGCCACGCACGCCAGGCCGTAGAACGGCAGCGCGAAGAGCAGGAGCAGCCAGATCGTGCCGGGGCCAGCCAGCAGGCCCCAGAGCCACTGACCCTCGTGCTTCCTCATGGGTTGGGCGACCGGGCGATGAGCCGATGGCCCATTGCTGGATCAGCCGGCGTTGAACTTGGCCCAGACGTCGGTCCAGCGGTTGTCGACCTCGGGCTCGAGGGCGACGCTGCGCTTGCCGGCTGCGTACTGCTCGGGGG
>CAJXIS010000119.1 GCA_913054115.1 uncultured Acidimicrobiaceae bacterium
AGGATGCGGTCGGCCGCTCCCAGGACCACGTTTTCGGCAACGGTGAACGACGGGACCAGGCGGAACTCCTGATGGACCATTCCGATGCCTGCGGCCAGCGCGTCGGCCGGGGTGTGGAATCGGTGCGGCGTGCCGTCGAGGCGCACCTCTCCCTCGTCGGGCCGGTAGACGCCCGACAGGACGTTCATCAGCGTGGACTTGCCGGCACCGTTCTCGCCGAGGACGGCGTGGACGGTTCCCCGCTCGACGCGTAGGTGGGCGCCGGCGTTGGCGACGATACCGGGGAACCGCTTCCAGATGCCGACCAGTTCGACGGCTGGAACCTGCGTCAAGGCAACTTCCCCGGGGAGACGACCGGAATCATCGTTGCATGGCACGGGTCGGCCACGCTCAACTCCCGGCCGAGCCGATGACTCCCTCGACGAAGAACTCCATGCCGAGCAGGGCACCGTCGTCCAGGGTCTCGCCGGCGGCCACCGCCTCGTAGCCGTCCTGGTCGTTGATCGGACCGCCGAAGACGTGGAAGGTGCCGGCGACGATCTCCGCACGGCGGGCCTCGACCGCCGCCACGACCGCGGCATCCACGTCGTCGGCGATGGGCGCCAGGTCGACCACGCCGTCGGCCATCGACCCCCAGTAGCCGTCCGGTGTGGGCTTGTAGGTGCCGGCCCTCGCCGCCTCGATGATCTCGATGTAGCGGGGGCCCCAGTTCCAGACGGGTGCCGTCAGGAAGGCGTCCGGGGCGAAGGCGCTCATGTCCGAGTTGTAAGACACCCACCGGGCGCCGGCCGCCTGGGCCTTCTCGCCGACGGCCGGCGAGTCCTGGTGCATGGCGATCACGTCGATGCCCTTGTCGAGCAGGGCCTGGGCCGAATCGCCTTCGACCACCGGGTCGAACCAGGTGCTGGTCCAGACCACCTCGACGGTCGCCTCGGGGTTCGTTGCGCGCACGCCGAGGGTGAAGGCGTTGATGCCCCGTATCACCTCCGGGATCGGGAAGGCCGCCACGTAGCCGATCCGGTTCGACGTGGTGGCCGAGCCGGCGACCATGCCGGACAGGTAGCGGGGCTCGTACATGCGGCCGAACGAGTTGCCGAAGTTGGTGTCGTTCGACATGTAGCCCGAGATGTGCTCGAAGACGATGTCCGGGTGCTCGTCGGCGAGGGCCACCATGTCGTCCATGTAGCCGAACGACGTGCCGATGATGATGTCGTAGCCGTCGTCGATGAACTGGCGGACGCTGTCGGCGAAATCGGCTCCGCCCTCGGGGACCGACTCGACGAAGGCGGTCTCGACGCCGGTCGCGGCCTCGGCGGCGAGGCGGCCCTGGTCGTGGGCCCAGGTCCAGCCGGCGTCACCGACCGGGCCGACGTAGACGAAGGCGGCCTTCGTGGTGGCTGCGCCTTCCGAACCGCAGGATGCGGCAACCGAGCCGACGGTCAGGACAGCGGCAAGCAGGGTGACCACCCTGATCAGGTTTCGGTTCATCGAGATCCCCTTCCACGAATGGTTACGGACACGGCCCACGTTCGGCGACCACATGCCGCCATCAGTCGGCGAACGGTTCAACGGTCACCTGCAACGAGACCCGGGTGGCGCCGTGGTCGACGGCGGCCCGCAGCACGGCATCGACGGTGGCCACGACGACGGATGTCTCGCCGGTCACCGATGTGCCGAAGGGGCCGATCTCGACATCCAGCCCGGCCTCCTCGGCGACGGCGATGGCGGCCCGCACGTGCGGCCCGGGAGCACCGTCGACGAACGGCTCGATCGTGAACTCGGCGGTGGCGGTCACGGCGCCATCATCGCCCAAAACCGGCGACGCCACTCACCAGAGCCGACTTGCGCGTTCGGCGAGGTCGCGGTGTGCGGCCGCCAGGTCGACGCCGATGAGCGAACCGTCGGTGACCACCGGCTTCCCGCCGACGAACACATGCCGGGCCCGACGGTCCGGGCCGAGTACCAGCGCGGCGAGCGGGTCGTGGATGTCGCCGAGGTCGTCGCCGGGCCACACCACCAGGTCGGCCTTCATCCCCGGCGCCAGGCGTCCCACGTCGTCGAGCCCGAGGCACCGGGCGCCGCCGTGGGTGCCGATCTCGAGGACGTCGGACGGCATCAGGGCGTCGGGTCGCATCTCCCGGAGCCGGGCGGTGTACAGCGCCTGGCGGAGTTCGGGGAACAGGCCGCCCACCTCGTTCGAAGCCACGCCGTCGACCCCCAGCCCGACCGGGCAGCCGGCGGCCATCAGGTCGGTGACCCGGCACATGCCGGCGGCGATGCGGGCGTTGGACGACGGGCAGTGGGCGACCCCCGTGCCGGCGGCGCCGAGGATCCGCATCTCGGTGTCGTCGATGTGGATGCCATGGGCCAGCCAGACGTCGTCGCCGACCCAGCCCCATTCCTCGAGCATCTCGACGGGCCGCCGTCCGAAGCGCTCCAGGCAGTGCTGCTGTTCCTCGATGGTCTCGCAGAGGTGGGTGTGGAGGCGCAGGCCCAGCCTGCGCGCCAGTTCTGCCGACTCGACCATGAGTTCGGGGGTGACCGAGAACGGGCTGCATGGCGCCACGACCACGTGGACCATCTCGCCGTCGTGGTGGCGGGCGACGACGGCCTCGGTCGAGGCGAGGATGGCGTCGCGGTCCTCGACCACGCGGTCGGGTGGCAGGCCACCGCGGCTCTCCCCCAGGTCCATGGATCCGCGGGAGAGGAACAGCCGGATACCCACCTCGCCGGCGGCGTCGACGATCGCGTCGAAGACCGAGTCGTCGCCGCCGGGCACGAGGTAGTGGTGGTCGGAAGCCGTCGTGCAGCCGGTGGCGGCGAGTTCGCCCAGTCCGACCAGGGCGGCGGCGCGCACGTCCTCGACCGACAGGCGGTTCCAGACCGGATAGAGGTGCACGAGCCAGTCGAACAGGTTGCAGCCGGTCGCCCGGCCCCTGGTCATCCACTGGTACAGGTGGTGGTGGGTGTTGACGAGCCCGGCCGTGACGATGTCGCCGTCGACGGACACCACGTCGTCGCCTGCCGCCGCCTCCACCGAGCCGACTGCGGTGATGACGCCGTCCTCGACGGCGATGTCGCCCGGGTAGCGGGCTCCGCGGACGACGAGCCGGCTCATGAGCGGTCCGCCCGGGGCATCAGGGCGTCCAGTCGGCGAACACGTCGACCATCATGCGAACGTCGGGTCCCAACGGATAGAGGATCGGGCAGGTACAGCCGTCGGCCATGTACTGCCCCACCTTCTCACGGACCTCGTCAGGCGTGCCGGCGGCGCAGATCATCTGGACGATGTCGTCGGGCACCAGCTTCGAGGCGGCCTCGACCTGGTCGTGCGTGGCCGGCCAGGTCAGGACCCTGCCGATCTCCTCGAGCAGCGATTCGGGAACGCCCGAGGCCTTCATGATGTGGGGCTGCTGGCCGAGGTACTGGGTGACCATCAGGCGGGCACCGTCGAGGGCTTCCTTGCGGGTCTCGGCCACCGAGCAGACCACCAGCTGCGGCCGGTCGAGGTCGTCGACGCTGCGTCCGGCCCGGGCGGCGCCCACCTCGAGGGCCGCCATGGCCTTCCGGTTGTACTCGGGCGACACGAGGTAGTTGAGCACGACGCCGTCGGCGATCTCGCCGGTCAGCTCCATCATCTTCATGCCCGTGGCGCCGATGTAGATCGGGACGTCCTTGGGCCGACGCTCCTGGTACACGTAGTCGAGTTCGACGCCGTCGAGGTGCACATAGTCGCCGTCGAAGGTGACGGTCTCGTCGGCCAGCAGTGCCCGGACGACGGTGACCACCTCGCGCATGACGCCAAGGGGGCGCTTGCGCTCGATGCCGACCTTGGCGGCCAGCGGGTCCCACCAGGCCCCGATGCCGAGCAGGATCCGTCCGGGGGCGAGGTCGTCGAGCGTCGAGAAGGTCGAGGCCAGCCGTGCGGGGTTACGGGTCCAGCAGTCGACGACGCCGGAGCCGATCTTGATGGTGTCGGTGCAGGCGGCGAATGCGGCCATCGGTACGACGGCGTCGCGCACGAGGCGCGAGTCGGCCTGCCAGACGGCCTCGAAGCCCCGTTGCTCGGCGTAGCGGGCGAACTCGATCGCCTCGCTGATGGTGTGCGCATCCTGCAGGTAGATCGCCAGTCGGGTCATGGTCTTGGTTCCTCCGCTCGTTGCGGTTTCATTGCTGGTCCATTCGCTGGTGCAGCCGGTCGGCTTCCTCGGCGGCCCTGGCCCGCACCTCGGCGGCATCGACCCTCGTCGGTGCACCGTCGGCCCACACCACCTCGCCGTCGACCTCGACCCGTGTCGGGCCGACGCCCGGCGTGAAGGCGAGTTGCCACGGGTCCATCGGCTCGTAGGTCCAGGTCACCCGGTCCTGTCGGGCCTCGGGGAACAGGTCCCAGCCGGTGGCCAGCCAGCCCCAGGCGGTCTCGGGCGAGGCGGTCACGTCGTGCTCGCGGTGCCGGACGTAGGCGACCCGGAACTCGTCGAGCATGTCGGCGCCGATGCCGTCGGAGCCGAGTGCCACCGGGTTGGCGAACCGGGTGGGGCGCGCATAGCCGACGGCGTTGTTCATGTTCGAGCGGGGATTGTGCACGATGGTTCCGGCCAGGCCGTGGTCGTCGTCGAGGTGCACGCCGTGGACCACGAGCCAGTCGTCGGTGGCGAGGTGGCGCAGCCGGTCGGCGGCTTCGGAGTCGATGGGGCCCTCGGCGACGTGGACGTGGACGCCCACGCCGTGGTCGGCGGCGATGCCCGCAGCCGCCTCGAGCGTCTCGTCGCTGCAGGTGAACGCTGCGTGCACGCCCACCCGGCCCCTCCCTCCCCCGGCGAGGAAGCGGGCGTTCTCCTCGAGGCCTCGGCGGGCGCCATCGGGACCGTTTCGGTCGGTGACGCCGTAGCTGCAGTCGACGCGCACGCCGACCTCGGCGCAGGCGTCGGCGATGACCGTGAGCGACCCCTCGATGGCCTCGGGCGACTCGTGGTGGTCGATGATCGCCGTGCAGCCGCGCTCGAGGGCCTCGAGTGCCCCAAGCATCGCCGACCAGCGGATCGACTCGAGGTCGAGCGCCCGGTCGAGGCGCCACCAGACCAGTTCGAGGATGTCCCCGAAGTCGCCCGGCGTGCGGGGCGGCGCCGGCATGCCACGGGCCAGCGCCGAGTAGAGGTGGTGGTGGGCACAGACCAGACCCGGGGTGGTCGCCGTGTCGGCTGGGTCGCTCATCGACCGTCCCAGTCGGCCCAGTGCTCCTGCTGCTTCGGCGCAGCCATCGGAAGGTCGGTCCGCCACTCGCCGTCGTGGGCGTGGAGAGCTGCTGCCACGGCACCGGCGGTCGGCACCAGGCCGATCTCGCCGACGCCCTTGATCCCGTAGGGAGCACCGGGCTGCGGCGACTCGATCAGGCGCACGTCGACCTCGGGCATGTCCTTGGGTCGCAGGATGCCGAGGCTCCGCAACGTGGTGTTGAGCGGTCGTGCGTCCTCGTCGGCGGGGAACCCCTCGGTGAGTGCGTAGCCGAGGCCCATGTGGACGGCCCCCTCGACCTGGCCCTCGCACAGTTGCGGGTTGACGGCCCGTCCGACGTCGTGGGATGCCACGACCCGCTCGACGGCGCCGGATTCCGGATCGAGGATCACGAGCTGTGCGGCGTAGCCGAACGTGGAGTGGATGACCGGATTCTCGAGCCCCTCGTTCATCGAGTTGGTCCAGTCGACCCGGTACTCGCCCTCGTAGTCGACGCCCACCTGGCAGCCGTTGGCGACGGCCTTCTGGCAGGCCTCTGCGACCGAGCCTGCGCCCATGAGGGTTCCGCGGCTTCCGGTCGTCTGGCCGGCGCCGAGCTCTCGGGTGGTGTCGACGATGACCTCGATCCGCTCGGGGTCGATGCCGAGTTCCTCGACAGCCACCTGCATGGCGACGGTGTGGACCCCCTGGCCCATCTCGGTCCAGCAGTGGCGCACCTCGACCTTGCCGTCCTCGCGGAAGTGCACGACCGCTCTGGCGATCTCCTTGAAGCCGTTGCCGAGGCCGGAGTTCTTGAGGCCCAGCCCGACGCCGACCGGCTTCCCGGCGGACACCGCCTCGTCGTAGGCGGCCTTGATGTCGTCGAGGCAGGCGCGGGCACCGAGGCAGCCGTCGTCCATGATCTGGCCGGGGCCCCAGACCGAGCCGGGCTCGATCACGTTGCGGCTACGCATCTCCCAGCCGCTGATGCCGACCGCTGCCGCAAGCCGGTCCATGACGCCCTCCATGGCGAACTGGGCCTGGTTGGCGCCGAATCCCCGGAAGGCGCCGCAGACCGGGTTGTTGGTGCGCACGGCCGTCGACTCGACGTCGATGTCGGGGACCACGTAGGGGCCGCTGGCGTGGCCGGCGGCCCGTTCGAGCACCTTCATGCCGACCGAGGCATAGGGGCCGGAGTCGCCGATCATGCGGACCCACAGGCCGGTCAGCAGCCCGTCGGCGTCGCAGCCTGCCCGGTAGGCCATGCGGATCGGATGCCGCTTCGGGTGCATCAGCAGGGACTCCTCGCGCGACAGCGTGCACCGGACGGGGCGCCCCAGCAGCCATGCGGCCAGCGATGTCTGGGCCTGGTTCGACATGTCCTCCTTGCCGCCGAACGCTCCGCCGTTGCTCACGAGTTCGACGGTGACCTGGTCGGTGTCGAGGCCGAGCACCGAGGCGATCTGGTTGCGGTCGTCCCACACGCCCTGGCCGCCCGAGTAGACGTACAGGCCGGTGCCGTCCCCGTTGCCGGTGGGAACGGCGAGCGTGGACTCGGGCTCCACGAAGGCGTGCTCGATGCGCTGGGTCTGGAAGACCTCG
>CAJXIS010000120.1 GCA_913054115.1 uncultured Acidimicrobiaceae bacterium
GGCGCATGGCTCCATCGACGGGTCGAACGTCGAATTGCGTTTTGAGCTTCCCGACGGGCCGCCAGACGAATGCATCTTCCCCGGTGTCCGCTTGTACCGACTCTTCGATGGTGCCGGCGAGTACGTGACCCAGGTCAACCTGAACGTGCACGGACCGGTACTCACGCCGACAGGGCTTCCGATCGAGTCCATTGGGGGCATCGACGGGTACTACGAGGAGATCGAGTTCGACGATGTGCCCCGCTGTCTCGACGGCGTTGTTGATCTGACCTTCTCGGTGGACCAAGACAACCTTGAAGCGGGCTGGTACCTTCCGCGCCTTGTTTTCGGCGAGTGGTGGGGTGATACGACTGAGGGCTTTGGTATCGGCTGTCCGAGGGCGGAGCAGGAGGTCATTCCCATCGAGTGCGACACGGGCAATGGATTCCTGCCGATGTTGGACATCGGGGGAGCGGAGACGCCCCGCATCCCGGCGACCCTTCTCAATCAGGCAGCCAGTTGGGGTGCTGCCGGCATCCTCGGTGTAGTGGCGAAGGAGGACGAGGGCCGGTTTGCCCTGGGCAGCAGGCGAGCGGCACAGGCGCCGTTCATCGCCTCGCCCCACGACCCGCTCTCGGGTCGGTCCCTCCACTACACGATTGAGCCCTACCTGCCGACCGTGGGCTACACGGGCTTTGCCGACCTGCTACCTGATCTCTTGTTCAGCCTCGATTCGACTGATCCGGGTTGGGTGACAGTCGAGATGACGACACCCGACGGCGTGACCAGAGTGCTAGCCGACGAGGCTCCGGTGCAGATGTTCATTTCAAATGGAGATGGCAACGGGTACCCGGCCAATACATCCTTCGCGGGACCATCTCATACAGTCGGCTTGACGGCGTTTGGCGACGACCTGGATGTGATCTTCGACCAGTACGGCCGCTACACGGTGCACGTTGAAGGGGCGCTGCTGTCTTCACGCGGTGACGAGTTCATCGTCGAGGGTACCTACGACATCTGGGTCGCCGAGCCACTCGACCTCTCGCTCGGCGTATTCGAGGGAACACCGCTCGAAGTGGGCGACGCGTTCAACCCGGTGGTCATCGTCGAGCCTGGCGTTCCCGCGGAGATCACAATCGACATCACGCACTATGTGGACGGTGACGTGGAGCAGCGCCAGGTCCACTCCGTATCGGGGACGGCGAACGAGTACGGCTACTTCGCGTCGTCCGAGGTCTGGCAGCCGACCGAACACGGCGAGTACCGGGTGGACGTGATGGCGTCGTATGTCGACCCCATCGACGGCACGCTCTGGATGGGCGCACGTTCGTCGGCATCCATCGTGGCGACCCCCGACACGCCCGTGATCGCCCACGGCGAGCGGAACAAGGACTTCCTGGACCTCGACGCCGGTCAGGTCCCGCGCATCTGGTACTTCTTCCGGTCCATCGACCCGGAGTGTCCGCCGATGAACGGAGACTGTGAGGGTGGCGG
Organism: uncultured Acidimicrobiaceae bacterium; assembly: GCA_913054115.1. Taxonomy (GTDB): domain Bacteria; phylum Actinomycetota; class Acidimicrobiia; order Acidimicrobiales; family MedAcidi-G1; genus S20-B6. Next base: position 1,474 of record CAJXIS010000120.1, read on the forward strand.
CGTGTATCCGTTCTTCACCGGTGACGTCATGTGGCTCACCGACGGCAGACCACTGGGCCCGACAATCACGGTGGACGTGCCTGCCGATGTCCTCGAACGCGTCGCACCGGATCTGGTCCCCCACGAAAAGTGCACCGGCAGCGGTTGCACCGCCTTCAACGACGAGCGGGTGCTGGTGCCGCACCGGGAAGAGGGCCGGGGTGCCCATTATCGGCCCGACGACGTGACCTCCTGGGCCTACTGGTACTCGAGCAGCATCCGGGCCGACGTGTCGGTCTTTCACGCCGTCACGGCCTGGAAGTCACAGCACAACGGTTGGTACGGAACCGACTCCTACAACTGCCAGATCGGTCTGCCGTGCTATGGAGCGTTGATGGGCATTGCCATCGAACGGGAGGACGGGAATTCGGTCCATGACGAATTCAGCGGAGATGAGGAAGGCGACCTCAAGTTGACTTTTGGCGGTGCGGTCCTGCGTACAGAAGAAGAGCAGCACTTCGCCCCCTACGCGTCGTTCGCCGTGCTGACCCGGGGAGGCAATTTCGAGGACGGTGTGCTGGTCTCGGGCGACGAGAAGGGCGACCGGGTCTGCCCGCCCTACCAGGGGGCCGCCGGCGGGCTCGGCACGTGTGGTCCGATCCTGACCCATCGCGGCCGCGAGGTCGACCTGTTCATCACCCCGACGGGGACCCGGCCCGGCAGTGTGCTCGAGCCCGGTGACCTGTTCACGTTCAGCGGGCAGGCGTGGCCGACACTCGACGTCGCCGTGGAGGTTGTGGTCACGATGCCGAGCGGTGTCGTGCACGAGTTCGCCGACCGCGCCAATGTGGTCGGGTACGTCGGTCCCTCCGGCATGTCGTTCGTGGTCGATGAACCGGGCGTCTATGAGGTGCACGTCAGCGCCACCCAGGACCTGCCGGTCCCCTCGACGGGTCTGGCGCCCGACCCGGTGTTCGTCGCCGACGGGCGCACGACCATGGACGTCTACGGCTACGAGCACCCGCTGTCGGCAGTGCTCGGAACCCAGGACTCGGCGTACCGGTTCTTCGTCGTCGAGGGCCGGGCCGAAGAGGTCATCGAGGCCGATGTCGATTCGGACCTCCTGCCGAGCGTCTTCTCGCCGACCCTGTCCGTCGGGCAGATCTCGTTCTCCTATCCGCTACCCGACGGCGTGACCGGTGCACACGTGAGCCTCACTGCACCAGGGCTGGTGCTGATCGACGAGGTGGTGGCGGCGGTCGACGGGTCCATCGACGTGTCGATCATCCAGCAGGAGCTCGACGAGGCCGGGTTCACGCAGATCATCCTCGGGGCCGACACGCTGCAGCTGTCGATCGCCTACGAGACCGCCGACGGGTGGGAGGCGCAGATCCTCAACCAGCGCGGCTTCTCGCCGCTCGGGGGACGGGTGGCTTCGCGAGGTGCTTTGAGCGACTGAACTACCGTGCCGCCATGCGTTGGTGGAGTGGTCTGCTGGTCTTGGCCCTGGTTGCCGGCGCCTGCGGAGGCGGCGCGGCCGACACGACCACCTCGATCGGGGTGACCACGACCGGGCCTGCAACCAGTACGACCACTCGGCCAACGACGACCACGGTCGCCGCGACGACAACCGAACCCGAGCCTGCGCCGGGAGAACGGCCGAGCCTGGCCAGTGGCATCACCGCGTTCCACAGCCTGGCCCTCAGTCCGACCCAACAGATCAACGATCGGGACGCGGTGCCTCAGGTTGATCGCATCATCGTCTCAACACCGGATGGGGCCGACATGGTCACCGTGTCGGGCCAGGCAGGTGCTGTGCCGTTCGGGCAGCCCGACCGGCCGTGGGATTCGGTCAACGTGATCGCCGTCGAATGGGGCACGCAGGACTGTGTGGATCGGCGATCCGACGGTTCCTTCGAGGCCCGTCTGGAGGCCCCGTCCGACTCGACCCTCTATGTGTTGCCGATCGAGGGTGGGCACTGCATCGGCCAAGGAATCCAGACCGGACCGGCAGCGATACTGTCGGTCCCGGGCGAGGTCGGGATCCCGGCCGGGCCGGGGGGATTCCACGCCCTTGGTAGAGCTGGTTCGGCGTTGAAGTGGTCTGCTACGGGTTCGCTGCAAGGATCGGGGGGCATCGAATTTCTGGTCCACAAAGCTCCGGGCGACGAGTGCCTGGTGCCGAGGATCCACCTCTACCGGCTCTTCGACGCCGAAGGCGGCTACGTGACCCAGGTGAACGTGAACGTCCACGGGCCGGTCCTCACCCCGACCGGTCTGCCCATCGAGTCCAGCGAAGGTGCCAGCGGGTTCTATGAGGTAGTCGAGTTCGTCGATGCCCCCGACTGCCTGCGGTCGGATCAGGTGTTGACGCCCGACGTCCTTCCCGAATCGTTGGAGACGGGTTGGTACCTGCCTCGAATCATGTTCGGCCTGAGGCACCCCGACGGCCCGGTCGACTTCGGTCAGTGGACCAACGCTCCACCGGGCGGCGGCTTGGACTTCGAGGGCAACACCGGCTTCGGCTACCTGCCCATGTTCAGCGTCGGTACCTCCGCCACGCCCCGACTTCCGGCGACCCTGCTCAACGAGGCGCCCAGTTGGGGGGCTGCCGGTATCCGGGGCGTGGTCGCCGACGAGGACACCGGCCGGTTCGCCCTGGGCAGTCGGCGGTCGTTTGCCGGTCCGTTCATCGCATCGCCGTCCGATCCGCTTTCCGGGCAGTCGGTCCACTACACGCTCGAGCCGTACCTCCCGACCGTGGGCTACACGGGGTTTGCCGCTCCGATGCCAGAGCCGCTGTTCCGGCTCGATGCCGACGATCCGGGAAGGCTCAGCATCTCGCTGACCACCCCGGACGGGAATACGCAGGACCTTGCACAGGACGCCGATGTGGAGATGTTCATCGCAGCGGCTTGGTTCGCCGGGTACCCGGTCGAGTTGCCGTTCTCCGGCCCGTCCCATACGGTCGGGCTGACCACCAGTCTCGACGCCCTCGACATGGAGTTCGACCAGTTCGGTCTCCACAAAGTCCGACTCGACGGCACGCTGCGGTCCTCACGCGGCGACCAGTTCGTCATCGAGGGCTCCTATGACATCTGGGTCGCCGAGCCGCTGGACCTCTCGCTCGGCGTGTTCGAGGGTACGCCGCTCGAGGTCGGGGATGCGTGGAACCCGACCGTCATCGTGGAGCCGGGCGTCCCGGCCGAGATCACGATCGAGATCTCCCACTACCCGGACGGCGACCCCGATCGACTCGAGACCCATACGGTCAGCGGCACCGCGAACCGGTTCGGCTACTTCGCCTCCGATCAGGCGTGGCGGCCAACTGAACATGGCGAATACCGGGTCGACGTCACGGCCTCCTATCTCGACCCGATCGACGGTGCCCTGTGGATGGGAAGCCGTTCCTCGGCATCCATCGTGGCCACCCCCGACACACCCCTGATCGCGCACGGAGAGCGAAACGCGCCTCCGGGACATCTGTCGGGGGATCAGGTTCTGCGAACCTGGTTCTTCAATCGGTCACTCGACACCGCAACGACATGCGACCAGGAAGTGTGTGGTGAACCTCCAGGTGAAGGGGGCATCACCTACCCCTTCTTCAGTGGCGATGTCGCCTGGCTTGTCGATCAGTTCGCCATCAGCCCAATTATCACCATCGATGGGCCTCTGAACCTTTTTGAGACGTTGGCGCCGCAACTGTATCCCCAGACCTACTGCACCCTGGATGGATGTGTGGAGTCCCCCGACACGCGCATGCTTCACGCTGGAATCCAGACCGGGCAGGGGACCCATCAGCGGCCGGATGACGTGACCTCCTGGGCCTACTGGTACTCGACCAGCGTCCGTTCCGACATCAGCGTCTTCTCGGCCGTCGCCGAGGACGGGGGTGGCGAGCACATCCACTGGTACGGCCACGACAGCTACAGCTGCCAGATCGGACTTGTCTGTCGCGACTTCTACTTCACGCCGCCACAGGGTGGACGCGGTGGCGGCGACGCGAAGGGCGACGAGGAGGGCGACGTGAAGCTGTTGTTCGGTGGCGCTGTCCTGAAGACGGTCGATGAGCAGCACTTCGTCCCCTATGCGTCGATGGCAGTCATCATCGAGGAGGCCACTCGAACCGAATCGGGCGGATTCGTCCTCGGTGACGAGAAGGGAGGGCGGATCTGTCCGCCCTATCAGGGAGCCGCCGGGGGTCTGGGCACGTGTGGTCCGCTGCTCACCCACTACGGGCGCGACGTCGACCTTTTCATCACCCCGACCGGTACCCGGCCCGGCAACGTCCTCGAGCCGGGCGACCTGTTCACCTTCAGCGGGCAGGCGTGGCCGACCCTCGACGTGGCCGTCGAAGTCACGGTCACCGGTCCCGGCGGGGACGTTCGCCAGTTCGCCAACCGGGCCAATGCCGTGGGCTACGTCGATGCCGAGGGCATGTCGTTCGTCGTCGAACAGTCCGGCGTCTACGAGGTACACGTCTCGGCCATCCAGGACCGGCCCGTTCCCTCGACCGGCCTGGCCCCGGATCCATCGTTGGTGGCCGACGGGCGCACGACCATGGACGTCTACGGCTACGAGTATCCGCTGTCCGCCGTTCTGGGATCGCTCGACTCGACCTATCGCTTCTACGTCGTCGAGGAACTCGGAAGTTCGCCGATCGGTTCCCGCACTTCGGTCCTCTACGGGGAATCCGGCGCATTCTCGATCTACGGCTGGCCCGGGAGCTACGTCGAGAAGATCACCTTCGACTACGCGCTGCCTGCCGGGGTGACCGGCGGCCACTACAGCCTCACCGCCCCGGGCCTGCTCATCGAAGAGGGGGCGCTCCCGGCCTCCGGAACGCTCATCGTCGAGGTGGACCAGGGTGACCTCTACGACGCCGGGTTTACGCAGATCATCCTCGGTGCGGACACGCTGCAGCTGTCGATCGCCTACGAGACCGCCGACGGTTGGGAGGCCCAGATCCTGAACCAGCGGGGCTTCTCGCCCCTCGGCGGCCGGGTCGCCGAAGGCGGCGGATGAACCGCCTGTTCCGGCTGCTCGGAGGAGTGGCCCTGTTCCTGCTCGCGGGTTGCGGGTCCGAAGACTCGGAGATCATGGGAGCCCGGTGGAGTTCGACCATCGTGCTGTCGCCGGACGGGGCGATCCTCTACGTGGCCAATCCCGACTCCGGGTCGGTGTCCGCCGTCGATGTCGGTGCCGGCGTGCTCCGCTGGGAGGCGACGGTCGGTCAGGGACCGACGACGCTGTCGCTGGACCCGGCGGGGGAGCGGGTGTACGTGGCGGTGACCGGGTCGGGCTCGGTCGTCGCCCTC
>CAJXIS010000121.1 GCA_913054115.1 uncultured Acidimicrobiaceae bacterium
CGGGGTCGTCGAGATCCTGTTGTTCCTGACCCGATAGCCCGTGGGGGAGACACGAGGAGTTCCGCCTCGGCGGCCGTTCGGGACGTTCGCCCCGTTGCACCACGTCTCCTTCGCGCGGTTCCTGTTGGCCAACACGGTGAGCACCGTGGGCCAGTTCCTGCAGGGTCTGGCCGTGCCCTTCCTCATCAACCAGATGACCGACTCGAACACCTGGGTCGGAGCAGCGGCGTTCGTCTCGCTGATCCCCGCGGTCGTGACGACGCCGATCTCGGGCACGCTCGCCGACCGGATCGACCGGAAGCGGATCCTCGTGGTGGCCTACGTCCTCCAGGGGTGCATCACCGGCGGCCTCCTCGTCCTCCACCTGGCCGACCTGCTCACCCCATGGAGGATCCTCTGGCTGCTCCTGGCCTCCGGCGCCGTTGCCGGCTTCCAGTGGGCCCCCATACAGAGCCTCAGCGCCGTGCTCGTGCCCCGGAAGATGCTGCCCCAGGCGATCCGCCTGCTCTCGATCTCCTTCACGGTCGGTCGCTCGGTCGGCCCGGCGACGGCGGCCCTGATGCTGGCGTTCGCCGGCCCCGGCCTCGCCTTCGCCGGGACCGTCGGCTGCTACCTGGTCGGCCTGGCGCTGCTCGCCACCGTGCGCTGCCACTGGGAGCCCGGCGATGCCTCAGAGCCCTTCTTCGCCCAGTTCCGGGCAGGCATCGCCTATGTCCGGGCCAAACCGTCCATCCTTCTGGCACTGCGCCTCTCGTTCACGATGGCCTTCCTCGGTGCGGCCTTCGCCTATTCCCTGACCGCCAGCGTGGCGGACGACCTCTTCAGCGCCGGGGGCGGTGGCCTGGGCGCCCTGGCCCTGATGCTGGGCCTCGGATCCGTGCTCGGCGGCGTCTACATCGCGGGACCCGGAGGTCAGGTCCGGCGATCACGCCTCGAAGCGGCAGTCGCCCTGATCTTCGCCTTCGGCATGCTCATTGTGACCGCCACGCCGTGGTTGTACGTCGGCTTCCTGGGCTATTTCGTGATGGGGATGGCGCACATGCTCCACGGCGTCACGGTGAACACGGCGCTCCAGCTGCAGTTGGACGAGGAGTACCGCGGACGGGTCATGTCCGTGTGGCTGGTCGCCCTGCTCGGTGGTCTGCCGCTGGGGTCATTGGCCGGCGGCGTGCTCGGCGACCTCCTCGGGATCCGATGGGTGATGCTCGGCTATGCCGTGCTGCTCGCCGGAATGGTCAGCAGCATGGCGAGAGGCGCCGGACTCGCCCTGCTCGATGACGAGGGTCTCGGGGCCTGAAATCGTCGGAAAATTCGCCTCGAGATATCCGCGCTTGCCGAATGGGCCGATCGCGAGGGACAATGGGCATGCCCGTGAAGGAGGCAGTGGTGACTGATCCAACAGAAGCATCCGAGCGACTGCTCGAGGCGATGACTGCGCTCGAAGACCTTGCGCACGTGAGCACACCCGCGCAGGCGGCCGAGGACCTGGATCCGATCGTCCTGCAAGCGTTCTGGCGCGAGTGGCCGCACACCAGCGTCTGGGCGGGCACACTGTGGCGGTTGCTGAACCGGGACCTCGAACAGCCGGCGTCCCAACAGAGCGATCCAGAACTCGATGAAGTGGGAGGAACAGGCTGATGGTCGAAGTACGTGAGGTGATGTCCCCCGACGTCGCCACGGTCGAGTCGGATGCATCGATCGCCGATGCGGCGAAGTGCATGGTGAAGGGCGGCTTCGGTTCCGTGATCGTCCTGCAGGGACGGATGCTCATCGGGATCCTCACCGAGCGCGATGTCCTGCGCGCCGCCGCCGAGGTGAACGACCTGTCCACCGCATCGGTCGAGGCATGGATGACCCCCGACCCGGAAACCGCCGAGCCCGACCTCGAGACCGAGGACGCCGCCGGGTTAATGCTCTCCCGCGGCTTCCGCCACCTGCCGGTCACCCAGGATGGCGACCTTGTCGGCATCGTCAGCCTGCGCGATGTCCTGAGCGCCCGCATCGGGCGTCGCTAGCCCACCTGCCGCAGCGACCGTCGGCCAGGTCCGGCTCCCGTGGCGACGAACCCCCAGGACCGGGCGCGCCGCACCAACGACGCATGGACCGCCGGCCCCGTCTACGCCATGGTCCGGGCGACCGTCCGGTGCCTCCTCTGGCCGTACTTCAGGGTCCGGACCACGGGGCGTGAGCACATCCCCGTCGACGGCCCGGTCATCCTTGCCCCGGTGCACCGTTCGAACCTGGACTCGTTCCTGCTGTCACCTCTGACCCGCCGCCGCCTACGCGCCCTGGCCAAGATCAGCCTGTTCGAGAGGCAGCCGCTGGCCTGGTTCCTCGCCTCGTTGGGAGCGTTCCCCGTTCGGCGCTCGGGTGCGGATCGGGAGTCGATGCGGGTGGCCCGCGACCTGCTCGCCGAGGACGACCTCCTGTTGGTGTTCCACGAGGGGACCCGGAGCGACGGGCCGCGGATAGCCGAACTCTTCGACGGCACGGCCTGGCTGGCAGCGAAGGCCGGCGCACGGGTCGTGCCGGTCGGCATCGCCGGCAGCGGCGACGCGATGCCGGCGGGTGCGAAGTTTCCGAAGCCGCGGCGGATCCGGCTCGTCGTCCATCCGGCACTCGAGCCTCCCGAGCCCAGGGCACCCCGGAGTGCGCTCAAGGCATGGACGGCCGAGCTGGAGTCGTCCCTGCAGGCCGCCCTCGACGAGGCGAACGCCGGAATCTGAGCCGGGACCTGCCCGGGACCTGCCCGGGATCTGCCCGGGATCTGCCCGGAATCGATGCGGATGCCGGTCGGGGGTGGTTCCCGTGCGAAGGTGGCACCGTGGAGCGGCAGGTGCTCGTCGGTCGGGCGACAGCGGCGTTCGCCATTTCCCTCATGGCGTTCGGCCCGATCATCGTCAAGGTCTCGGACCTGTCCGAACTCCGCTTCGTCTTCTGGCGCCTGGTTGCAGCGCTGGTCGTCTACCTGGCGTTCCTCGCCGGCCGCGGCGGCCGCCTGTCGCTGGCTGCGCTCCGAACGTCGTTCTGGGGCGGGCTGCTGTTCGGCCTCAACCTCGTGCTCTTCATCACCTTCATGCGCCGGACGAGCGCGACGCATGCCGTCGTCATGGGCTCACTGCAGCCCATCGTGCTCCTGGGCGTTGCGGGTCCGCTGTTCGGTGAGCGCCCCCGCCGGTCGCTCTACCTCTGGTCGCTGCTCGCCGTCGGCGGCGTCGTCGTCTCGTTGCAGGGCGGCGACCCCAGCGGCGTGGCGACCAGGTCGGGCGACGCCCTCGCGTTCGTCGGGATGCTGTTCTGGTGCGCCTACTACGTCGCCAGCAAGCGGGCTCGTGCCACGCTCGATTCGGCCACCTATCAGGTGTGCCTCACCCTCGTGGCGACCGTCGTCATCCTGCCCGTGGCCCTGATCTCCGGGCACGGGATAGCACCACCGTCTGGCGCCGACTGGTGGCCGGTGGTCCTGATGGCGGCGCTTCCCGGCACGGGCCACCTGCTCACCAACTACGCCCACGGCTACGTCTCGTTGACGGTGATGGGCCTCATCAACCTGCTCTTCACGGTCATCACCCCGCTCTACGCCTGGTGGCTTGTGGACGAGGCGCTCGGTGGCATGCAGGCACTGGGCATTGTCATCGTGGTGGCGACCCTCGCCATGGTGGTGATCCAGCCGTCCGAGCAGCCGGCGGACGACGTCTCCGGCCGTCCCAGTTAGCCGACCAGAATCCGCATCATCCAGTCGGCGACTGCGAACCGGTCCGTGCCGTCGTCGAGCGTCGCCATGGCGTCGTTGGCGGCCTCTTCGCCGATGTTGATGAACCGGCCGGTGTAGAGGTCGCGTGCGAAGTCGGTGCCGAACTCAGGGTGGCCCTGGATGCCGATCATGTGGTCACCGATGGCGAATGACGCCACGGGGCAGTGTGCCGCCGTCGATGTCAGCCGTGCCGTGGCCGGTAGGTCCACGACCTGGTCCCGATGGCTGTAGGCGATCCTGAAGCCGCCGTCGACCGGTGCCGATGCCGGCGAGGGGTCGACCATCTCGGCGTGACGGACACCGACTCCCCAGCTGCCGGTGTTCCGGACCGTGCCGCCGAGCGCCAGGGCGATCGCCTGATGGCCGAAGCAGACGCCGACGGTCGGCGCCTGTGCGGCGTCGAGGACGCGGATCAGGTCGAGCAGTTCGGCGATCCACGGGTCGTCGTCGAATGCCGCAGCGCGGGCGCCGGTCACCAGCCAGCCGTCCTGCTCTCCGGGGTCGCCTGGAAAGCGGCCGGCGACCAGGTCGTAGTCGGTGACCACGACCTCGGTGTCGCCGTGGTTGAGAAGTTCGGTGAACAGTTGCTGGTAGCCGCCGTAGCGGCCGAGCCGGTCGCCGCCGACCTCGTCACAGCGCAGGAGTCCGATGCGCACGGTCAGGCATTCTCGGAGCGCAGGAACACCGGTCCGGGCCAGCGGGCGACCAGGTCGTCGACCACATCGGAGTCGGACCGGACGGGGATCACGACCTGTCCGTCGCGCTCTGGAATCGCCGTCGAGAGGTCGTCGGTGGTGGCGTAGCCGAAACCCAGGACGATGGCGGCGGTCGCCCGGACATCGGCTGGGCCGCCGGTGATGCGATGGTCGATGAGCATCGTGCCCCCGACGACGAAGTCCTGTGGTCTGCTCGCCGGACCGAAGATCAGGAGATCACCGTTCCAGGTGTCGGAGAAGGGCCGCCACGATGCGCCGGCATAGACGGCGAGCGGCTCGGGCAGGTTGTCGCCGACACGCTCAAGGGACGAAGGGAGGTCGATCTCGGTGCGGACAACGACCACGTCGGGGGCGTTGACGGTATCGACGTCGACCGATGCGAGCGCCGCCTCCGAGCCCACGAGGATCAGGGTGGCGTCGAAGGATCGGGCCATGGCCGCCGAGGGGTGCAGGGCCTCGGGGGCCCGGTCACTGCCGTCGAGGGGTACGAGCAGGTGCGAGTACATCGGGAGCGAGCGTATGCGCCGCCGTTGGGCAACAGGGAGCCGTGGGGCGGTTTCGTCCGGTCCGAGGTCGCACCCGGCGGCGGGGAGGGCGAGACTGCGCGGATGCAGCGGGGACTCTTCTACGCGGTCGGGGCATTCTCCCTCTGGGGAATGTCGCCCGTTTTCTGGAAGTTCCTCGGGCACGTGCCTGCGGTCGACATCCTCGGGCAACGGGTGGTCTGGACGTTCGGCTGCGTCATCCTGATCCTGGTCGTGCGACGCTCCTTCGGCCGGATGATCGAGGCGGCGGCCAGCCGTCGCGTGCTGGGCCTCGAGTGTCTCGCCGCCGTCCTGGTCTCGTCCAACTGGCTGCTCTGGGTCTGGGCCGTCACCTCCGACCACGTGATCGAGGGCAGCCTCGGCTATTTCATGAACCCGCTGGTCAGCGTCGTGTTGGGGATGCTGTTCCTCGGCGAGTCCCTCCGGCCACCCCAGTGGTTCGCGGTCGGCTTGGCGGCGGCCGGCGTGGTCTGGCTGACCGTGCAGGTGGGGACGCTGCCATGGATCGCGCTCGTCCTGGCGTTCACGTTCGGCTTCTATGGCCTCATCAAGAAAAAACTCGACCTGCCCCCCTTCGAGGGGCTCGGCATCGAGATGTCGGTCCTCGTCCTGCCCGCCGTGCTGTTCCTCGTCCTGCGGGCGGCAGCAGGGCACGGATCGATGGGCATCGGTGTCCCGATGGACAGCGCCCTGCTGATCGCAGGCGGACTTTTCACGGCAGCACCGCTGCTGCTGTTCGGTGCCGCTGTTCGGCGGGTGCCGTTGTCGGTGATCGGGCTCACGCAGTACCTGGCACCGACCATCAACTTCGTGCTCGGAGTGGCCGTCTACAACGAGCCGTTCGACAAGATGAGGCTCGTCGGCTTCGTCGCCATCTGGGCCGGGCTGATCGTGTTCTCGCTGGACTTCCTCCGGAGTGCCCGTCGGATTCGCCGGACGGCCTGACGCTGGTCAGACCCGAACTGCTGCCAGCACCTCGGCGGCGAACGCCGGGGCCTCTTCGTCGAGACGGCGGCGGTTGAGCGACCGTGCGGCGATCACGTCGGCACCATGGCCCTCGAGCAGGTCGGCCAACTTGTCGGCGGCGTTGCCCGGGTTGACGGCGTGGGTCATGAAGGCGACGACACGCTTGTTCCAGAGCCGGGGGATGGAGCGCACCTTGCCGGCATCACCGGGGCGGTGGCCGAACAGGATCAGGCCGTCGACCCAGGTGCCGATGAAGATCAGGTCGGCGTCGGCGAGTTCCTTGAAGTCGATGTTGGTGACCGGGCGGACGGCGACGGTGTTGCCAGCCGCTTCGACGGCCCCACCGATCAGTTCGGCGGCCCGACGCGTGTTGCCCGTACGGCTCTGGTGGATCACGACGACGTTCACAGATTCAATGACTACCAGTGTCGGCTCCCGAATGCACGCACGCCTGCGGCTTGCGACCGAACGGATGCCAAGTCGTACACTTCGTGCCGTGCCCCTCTACGACTACCGCTGTTTGACCTGCGACTCGGTCTTCGAGGTCCGGAGGCCGATGTCCGAATCCGGCGATCCGGCCACCTGTCCCTCCGGCCACGAGGGTGCCCGTCGGCTGTTGTCCGTGTTCGCTGCGGTCGGTGGCGCCGGTCAGGGATCGCCGGCTCCTGCTTCAGGTGGCCCGATGTCGGGCGGCCCCATGGCAGGCGGGTGTGGCGGGGCCTGTGCCTGCCACCCCGGCTGAGACCCGGTCGACCACCGAAGGGACCAGAACGTGCCGGGACGCCTCG
>CAJXIS010000122.1 GCA_913054115.1 uncultured Acidimicrobiaceae bacterium
AGCCATCGAGAAGAAGATCAAGCGCGCCGTCACCGACAGCGACGGCGAGGTCCGGTTCGACGTCAAGGACAAGCCCGGCGTGTCGAACCTGCTCTCGATCCTCGGTGCAGCCACCGGCCGCAGCCCGGCCGATGCCGCCGAGGGCATCGAGCGCTACGGCGACCTCAAGGCCGCGACGGCCGAGGCGGTCATCGAGATGCTGCGCCCGATCCGGTCCCGCTTCCACGAACTGGCCGCCGATCCAGCCGAGACGTCCCGGCTGCTGGCCGTCGGTGCGGACAAGGCAAGCGAGGTGGCTTCGGCCACCCTCGACCGGGCCCGGCGCAACATCGGTCTGCTCGCCGGGTAGCGGCGAAGCGTCAGTCGTCGTCGGCGGCCCAGAGGGCCTCGGCGATAGACGCCTCCACAGTCCACCGGGCAGGCGGGCGATGGTGCTCGGCGGCCCAGGCGACCGTGAGCGGATCGCTGCCTGCGACCGACAGCAGTGCCGCCCCTTCGTCCGGATGCCGGAGATAGCGGCCCAGCCTCCCCAACGCTCCGCCGCGGGCCGCCCAGCGACCATGTGCGTCCGCCGAGGTGACCGCACCGAGCAGCGTGGCAACCACCCGGGCCCATGTCCCGAGTCCGCTCGTGACCTTGCCCACGTCATGCAACAGGGCTGCGGCCAGTACCGGGCGAGGTGCCCCGTCGAGCACCCCGTCGACCCTGCGGGCGACGCCGACGGCGTGTCGCCGGTCGGCATCCGACATCCGCACCCAGAGGTCGGCCTCGCCGTCGAGCAGGCGGGCACGCACCCACGCTGCGTCGGCCGGCGACACGTCGCCATGGCGCAACGAGCCGACGAACCGGCGGGCCAGGTGGAGCGGTCGCCCCGGCGACCGAACGGTCATCGACCGAGACGACGCAGGGCCGTCAGCAGGCCGATGACCGTCTTGGCGTCGGTGATGGTGCCGTCGGCGATCAGGTCGTGGACGTCGTCGATCCTGACGCGCTCGACCGTGAGGTACTGCTCCTCGACGCTGAACGCCTCCGACGTGGCCTCGACGAGCTCGGTGGCGAGGAACACGGTGGTCACCTCGTCGCAGAAGCCACCCGAGTTGTGAAACGTCGCCAACACCTCCAGGTGCGGTGCATCCAGGCCGGCCTCCTCGACCAGTTCCCGTCGGGCAGCGGCCTCGAGGGGCTCGCCAGGAACGTCGAGCTTCCCGGCGGGGATCTCGAGCATCTCGGCCTCGAGGGCTGCCCGGAACTGGCGGACCAGAACCACCTCGTCCCCGTCGATGGCGACGACCGCCACGGCACCCGGGTGCCGGATCACATCACGTGTGATGCGCTCTCCGGCCGGTCCCTCGAACTCCGCCTCGAGGAGGCTGATGATGTAGCCCTCGTGGATCAGGCGCTCGGACGTCTTGCGGAAGCCGCCCGACGCGGCCGGGGTCATTCTTCGACGCCGACGTCGATCTGGAGCAACTTCGGGTTCCGGCCCTCGGCCCGACGCAGGGCTGCCTCGACGAAGGACCGGAAGAGGGGCGCCGGACGGTTCGGACGGCTCTTGAACTCCGGATGGGCCTGGGTCCCGATCCAGAACGGATGGTCGTCGAGTTCGATGAACTCGACCAGCCGGCCGTCGGGAGACTCGCCGGAGCACCGGAAGCCGCTCCCCTCGAAGCGTTGGCGGTAGCGGGGGTTGAACTCGTAGCGGTGCCGGTGCCGCTCGGAGACGACGTCCTCGCCGTAGATCTCGCGTACCTTCGATCCGGGCTCCAACTGGGCCACGTAGGCACCGAGCCGCATGGTCCCACCCTTGTCGTCGATGTCGCGTTGCGACTCCATGAGGTCGATGACCGGGTGCGGCGAGGTCGGATCGAACTCGGACGAGTGCGCCCTGTCGAGGCCCAGGACGTTGCGGGCGAAGTCGATGGTCATGCACTGGAGGCCCAGGCACAGTCCCAGGCAGGGGATCTCGTTCTCGCGGGCATACCCGGCTGCGGCGATCTTGCCCTCGATGCCCCGCGGTCCGAATCCGCCCGGGATGACGATGCCGTCGAGGTCGCGCAACCGGTCCGCGATCAGCAGACCTTCGACGTCTTCGGCCTGTATCCACTCGATCTGGACGTCGACGCCAAGGTGGATGCCGGCATGGTTGAGCGATTCGACCACCGACAGGTAGGCATCGACGAGTTCGATGTACTTGCCGATGAGGCCGACACGCACCGGGATGGTGGCGGCCTCTACGCGGCGGTTGAGGGCCAGCCACTCCTCGAGGTCCGGTTCACCTGCGTCGATCCGCAACAGGTCGCAGAGCACGTTGTCGAGTCCCTCGTCGTGGAGGATGAGCGGAATCTCGTAGAGGCTGTCGGCGTCGGGGGCGCTGATGACCGCCGGCAAAGGCACGCTCGAAAGGTTCGAGATCTTGCGGCACAGGGCCTCGCCCACCGGCTCGTCGCTGCGGCAGACGATGGCGTCCGGCTGGATGCCCCGACCACGCAACTCGATGACCGAATGCTGGGTGGGCTTGGTCTTGTGTTCTCCCGAAGGTGCGATGTACGGCACCAGGGTGACATGGACGTAGCAGACGTTCTCCAGGCCGACATCGAGGCGGAACTGCCGGATGGCCTCGAGGAACGGGAGGATCTCGATGTCGCCGACTGTGCCACCGACCTCGGTGATCAGCACGTCGACATCGTCGCCGGTCAACATGTGGATGCGTCGCTTGATCTCATCGGTGATGTGAGGGATCACCTGCACGGTCTTGCCCAGATAGTCGCCATGCCGCTCGGCGGCCAGCACATGCGAATAGATCGAACCCGTGGTGGCATTCGAGTCGCGGGTGAGGTTCTCGTCGATGAACCGCTCGTAGTGGCCGAGGTCGAGGTCGGTCTCTCCGCCGTCGTCGGTGACGAAGACCTCGCCGTGCTCGAACGGGTTCATGGTGCCCGGATCGACGTTGATGTACGGATCCAACTTCTGGATCAGGACCCGGAGTCCCCGCTGTTTGAGGAGTCGACCCAGGGAGGCGGCGGTGAGGCCCTTGCCGAGCCCGCTTGCCACGCCGCCCGTGACGAAGATGTGTTTGGTCACGGGTCGCCAACCTATCGGTCGCGCGGCCTGTGCGCGCGGAGCGCGGACACGCCGGATGTCATCGCCGCCTGGTCACCGCATCGGTGAGCAGTTCGGCTGCGTGATCGCGGGCCGTTGCACTGTCGGGAGAACCGGAGAGCATCCGCGACACCTCGGTGATCCGCTCGTCGTGGTCGAGACGACGCACGGTGGCACGGGCGGATGTCCCGTCGTCGAACTTCTCGACCGCCAGGTGCTGATCGGCGGAGGCGGCCACCTGGGCCAGGTGGGTAACCACCAGCACCTGCCGATCGGCGGCGAGCGCTGCGAGCGCTGCTGCCACCGAATGGGCCGCCCGGCCACCGACCCCGGCGTCGACCTCGTCGAAGACCAGCGTCGGTGGCGATTCGGAGACCACCCGCCGGACCGCCAACATGGCACGGGCCAGTTCGCCACCGGAGGCCACCTTGGCAAGCGGTGCTGCCGACGAACCGGAGTTGGGCGACAGCAGGATGGCCACCTCGTCCCCCGACTCACCGCCGACCTCGACCACGATCGATGCGGCCGGCATGGCGAGCTCGCGGAGGTGCGCCTCGACACGGGCTGCCATCTCGGGAGCGGCACGCCGGCGTGCGGCGAGGACGACGTCGGCGGCCTCCCGGCGGGCGGCCTCGACGGTCACCCTGCGGGCATCGAGCGCCACGGCCCGGGCGTCGTGGTCGAGCAGGCCGCCGAGACGTTCGGTGGCCTCCCGGTGATAGGCGATGACGGCATCGAGGTCGGCGCCGTACTTGCGGCGCATCTCGGCCAGGAGTTGGCGCCGTGCCAGGACCTCGTCGAGGCGGGCCGGATCCTCCTCGACCGAGTCGGCCACCAACCGCAGCCGGGCGGCCAGGTCGGATGCCTCGGCAACGACACCCCGCAGGCGCTCGACCTCCTCGTCGAACGGCGACCGACGGTCGAGGAAACCGATCGCACGAGCCAACGCATCGGAGACCGGACCATCGCCGTCCAGCAGGTCGAGGGCGCCCGACGCCGCCTCGCGGTGGGCGCCGGCGTCGGCCAGCAGCGACTCCTGGGCGGCGAGGCGGTCGTCCTCGTCGGAGTCCTCGACACCGACTTCGTCGAGCTCGGCGACCTGGAAGCGCAGGAGGTCGATCTCGCGGGCCCTGGCGCGCTCGTCGCCCCCAAGCTCGACCAGCTCGGCATCGACCGCCGCCAACTCGGCATCGGCGTCGCCAAGGGGCTGCAGGTCGATGCCACCGAACCGGTCGAGCGCCCGGCGCTGGACCGAGCGGGAGAGCAGGCTCTGGTGGGCGTGCTGGCCGTGCAGGTCGATCAGTTCGGCACCGCGTGCGGCGAGCGCCGACGCCGTCGCCAGGTTGCCGTCGAGGTACGCACGGCTGCGTCCCTCCCGTGGCACCACTCGACGGAACACGACCTCCTGCTCCGGAGATCCGTGTTGTTCGTCGACGGCTGATGCCGGAAGGGCGAACCTGCCCTCGACGATCGCCTCGCCTGCGCCCGACCGGACCATCGACGGATCGGCACGCCCACCCATGAGCAGATCGATCGCCGTGACGATCATGGTCTTGCCCGCCCCCGTCTCACCCGTGACGGTGGTCAGTCCGGGACCCAGGAGCAACGACAGTTCCTCGACGACGCCGAGGTTGGTGACGTGGAGTTCGAGCAGCACGTGGATCTTCTCCCGGGGCCTGCTGGTGGGCGGACGTTCTTGGTGGGGTTCTTGGGGGACGTTTCTGGTGGACGTCGATCTGTCGGCATCCTGCCACGGGGGTGTGACAGCCCCGCTGATGATGGCCGGCGGCACCGGCCGACCGGGCGTCGCCTGCGCTAGCGGTCCTCGAGGCCGAACTTGGCCTTGAGCACCCGCTCGAACCCGCGCTCACCGAACGCCACGAGCCTCGCCGTCCGCTCACTGGCGGTGCACACCACCCGGTCGCCCTCCTCGAGCGGTGCGACCTGCCGGCCGTCGACCGTGCACGTCGCCGGCCGATCACCGAGGACCTCGAGGGTGATCTCGGTCTCCGGACCGAGCACCAGCGTGCGATCGAACAGCATGTGGGCGGACACCGGTGTGAGCTGGAGCGATCGGTGCAGCGCATCGACGATGGGCCCACGTGCGGAGAAGGCGTAGGCCGTCGAACCCGTCGGCGTCGCCACGATGAGCCCGTCGGCCGCATACGAGGTGAAGAAGGAGCCGTCGAACGACACGCCCAGGCGAATCGTGTGCCCGGTCCGCTCGACCACCAGCTCGTTGAGGCCGTGGTCCGAGCCGACGACCGTGCCGTCGGCGCTGCGGACCTCCACACGGAGCATCATCCGCTCCTCGATGCCGTGTTCCCCCCGCAGCACACGGCCGACCGCAGCATCGACATCGCCGGGCTCGCAGGCCGTGAGATAGCCGAGGTGCCCGAAGTTGACGCCGAGCACCGGAACCGGACGACCGTCGAGGAGGTGCACGGCCCGCAGGATCGATCCGTCGCCGCCGAGGCTCACGACCAGGTCGAGGCCGTCGGCCCCAGCGGAATCAGCGAGCCGTCGGACCTCGTGCCCCTCGGCGGAGAGTCGGGCGCCGAGGTCCTCGGCCTGCGTCAACGCCGCCTCACGACCCTCATGGACCACGAGGCCGAGCGTCGCCATCAGCCCCGACCCCCGTCGTCCGCAACCACCGACGCCACGAGCGCCGCGACGTCGAGGGAACCCGATGCCTGCCCCACGACCGCGTGGACGAGGAACTCGACGTTCCCCTCGGCACCCGTGATCGGCGACACCATGCCGTCCATGATGGCGGCTCCGGCGTCGCAAACCGACCGCAACACCTTCTCGAGCACGCGATGCCAGACCTCCGGGTCCCGGATCACCCCCCGGCCGCGGTCCGCCTCCGCCCGACCCGCCTCGAACTGGGGCTTGACCAGGAGCACCATCGAGGAACCCCCGCCCACCAGGGCGACCAGGTCCGGCAGCACCGTCGTCAACGAGATGAACGACACGTCGGCGACGAGAACGTCGAAGGGGGCACCGACCTCGTCAGGGACCACGTCCCGGACGTCGGTCCGCTCGCGAACCGTGACCCGGTCGTCGTCACGGAGCCGCTGATGGAGCTGGCCCCGACCCACATCGATCGCCACGACGGACCTGGCGCCACGTTGCAGAAGGCAGTCGGTGAACCCGCCGGTGCTCGACCCGACATCGACCGCCCGTTGCCCGGCGACCACGATCGGGAACCTGGACAGTGCCGCATCGAGCTTCTCTCCACCGCGGCCCACGAACCGCGACGGCGGCCCCAGGACGACCACGGCCTGACCGGTGGCCACCTGGCGTGCGGCCTTGTCGGCCGGCGCCCCGTCGACGGTGACCCGCCCGGACGCGATCAGGTCCTGTGCCTGCGTCCGGCTGTCGACAAGCCCCCTGCGCACCATCTCCTGATCGAGCCGGCGACGGGCGCTCATCGTCCGTTCACCCCAGGTGCGCCTTCACCAGCGACGCAAGGTCGATCGCGACCCTGTCGGGCTCCGGATCGACCGGGAAGTCAGCCTCACCGGTCACGCCGGTCAGGACCAGGGCGAACTCCCAGCCCAACGCCCTGGCGAGCAGGCCGTCGGTATCCGGTCGGTCGCCGACGACGATGCCCCCATCGCCGGCCCGGTCGAGCACCACCTCGCAG
>CAJXIS010000123.1 GCA_913054115.1 uncultured Acidimicrobiaceae bacterium
CGCCGGGCCCTTGCCGAGCACGATGTCGAGTTCGTAGTCCTCCATGGCCGGGTACAGGATCTCCTCGACGGCACGGGCCAGCCCGTGGATCTCGTCGATGAACAGGACGTCGCCGACCTCGAGCTTGGTGAGGATCGCCGCCAGGTCGCCGGCCCGTTCGAGCGCCGGTCCGGAGGTCACGTGGAGTTCGGCACCCATCTCGAAGGCGACGATGTGCGCCAGGGTGGTCTTGCCGAGGCCGGGAGGGCCACCGAAAAGGAAGTGGTCGGCCGCCTGCCCCCGCTGGCGGGCCGCCTCGAGCATCACCCGCAGGTGGCCCTTGAGCTCCTCCTGTCCGACGAACTCGTCGAGGCGACGCGGCCGGAGTCCGATCTCGGCCTCGACCTCGGCGGGTTCGGCCTCCGGGGACAGCAGTTCGTCGCGTGCCACGGTCCTAGGTCCTCGCCAGGCGCCGCAGGGCCTCGCGCAGGAGGTCGGCCGGATCATCGCCGGCGAGGTCGACGAGGACCGAACGGACCTCGTCCGGGGAGTAGCCCAGGCCGCCCAGCGCCCCCTGCACCTCGGCCAACGCCGATCGGACACCTCCGCCGGCGCCGGAGACGTCGGGCACGGCATCGATCGGCAGGTCGAGGGTGCCCTTGAGGTCGATGAGGAGCCGGACGGCGGTCTTCTTGCCGACGCCCGGGACGAGGCACAGCGCGGCGACGTCGTCGATGGCGACGACACGGGCCAGGTCGTCGGGATCGTGGACGCCGAGCACGGCCAGCGCCAGCGACGGCCCCACGCCGTGCGCTGAGAGGAGCGCCTCGAAGCAGGCCCGCTCCGAGCGCTCGATGAAGCCGTACAGGGCCTGGTCGGCCTCGCGGATGTGGTGGTGCACGTGGACGAAGACCTCGTCGGCGGACGCCTCGCCCAGTCGGTAGGCGGTGGTCGGTGTGACGGTGATGCGATAGCCGACGCCGCCGACCTCGAGCAGCACGTGGCCGTCCTGGCCGCACTCGAGCAGCCGGCCGCGCAGCGATCCGATCATGGCGAGGTGGCGCGGGCCACGGCATCGACCATCGGCGCCATGGCCAGGTGGCAGAGGGCGACCGCCACGGCATCGGCGGCATCGACCGGTCGCAGTGGCTGGTCGATGCCGAGCTGGGCCCGGACCATCTGCTCCACCTGCTTCTTGTCGGCGCCACCCCATCCGGCCACGGCCAACTTGACCTCGTTCGGCGAGTAGAGGGCGACCCGGCATCCCGACGATGCCGCCTCGGACATCACGACGCCTGCGGCCTGGCCGACCTGCATCGCCGTGCCCACGTTGACCTGGAACAGGACCCGTTCGATCGCAACGGCGTCCGGTCGGTACTCCCTGATCAGGCCACGGACCTCGGCCTGGAGCTCGGCGAGGCGTTTCGGGAGTTCGGTGTCGGGATCGGTGCGCAGGACGCCGGCGGCGACGGCGCGCGTGCGGCGGACGGACAGGCGCTCGACGACGCCGTAGCCACAACGGGTGAGGCCGGGATCGATTCCCAAGACGAACATATGTACGACTCTAGCAGTGGGGGTCACCCGCAGGGGGACCGCCGCAGGGGGCGGGAATCAGTCCTCGAGGGCGGCGAACACCGAGTCCGGGATGTCGAAGTTGGCGTGGACGTCCTGGACGTCGTCGAGGTCGTCGAGCAGGTCGATGACCCGCAGGACGGCCTTGGCCGCCGCGACCGTGTCGATGTCGACCGTCGAGGTCGCCACCATCGTGACGTCGGCCGAGTCGAAGGCGATCTCGGCCGCCTCGACCGCCGCACGCACGGTCGGAAGGTCGGAGGCGTCGCAGGTCAGGCGCCAGATGCCCCCGTCGTCGACCAGGTCCTCGGCCCCCGCATCGAGGGCGGCCAACATGATCTCGTCCTCGTCCGTGGAGCCCGGCAACAGGACCACGCCCTTGCGCTCGAACTGCCAGGCCACCGACCCCGGTTCTGCGAGGGAGCCGCCGTTTTTCCCGAGGACCGTCCGCACGTCGGAGCTGGTGCGGTTCCGGTTGTCGGTCAGGGTCTCGACGTAGAGCGCGACCCCGTGGGGAGCGTAGCCCTCGTAGGTGACCGATTCGTAGACGACGCCGTCGAGTTCCCCGATCCCCCGCTTCACCGCCCGCTCGATGGTGTCGAGCGGGACCGAGGCATCGCGGGCCTTCTGGAACATGGTCCGCAGCGTCGGGTTGGCGTCCTGGTCGCCGCCGCCCTGACGTGCGGCCGCCTCCACCTGCTTGATCAACTTGGCGAAGAGCTTGCCGCGCTTGGCGTCGGCGGCACCCTTCTTGTGCTTGATGGTCGCCCACTTGGAATGACCGGACACGGCGTCGCTGCTCCCCTCGGGCTCAGGTGGCGGCGGTGCCGGAGGCGAACGCCGCCTCGAGGAACCGTCGGTGGATACGTGCGTCGCCGGCCAACTCCGGATGGAAGGCCGACACGAGGACGTTGCCCTGGCGGCACAGCACCGGCCGGCCATCGACCTCGGCGAGCACCTCGACGTCGGGTCCGACCCGTTCGACCACGGGTGCCCGGATGAAGACGCCATGGAACGTGCCGTCGAGGCCATCGACCTCGAGGTCGGTCTCGAAGGAATCGACCTGGCGGCCATAGCCGTTGCGTCGGACGTCGAGGTCGATGGCGCCCAGCGACCGCTGGTCCGACCGGCCGTCCAGGACCTCGACGGCCAGCAGGATCATCCCGGCACAGGTTCCGAACGTGGGCATCCCATCGGCCAGGCGATCGGCGAGCGGTGCGCGGAGTTCCGCGATGTCGAGCAGCATCGACATGGTCGTGGACTCACCGCCTGGCACGACCAGCGCATCGACCTCGGCCAGGTCATGGGGCCGGCGGACCTCGATCGGCGTCGCACCCGCATCGGTGAGCGTGGCGACGTGGCTGGCGAACGCCCCCTGGAGGGCCAGGACGCCTACCTTCACGTCTTGGCTTTCACGATCCGGCTTTCACGTCAGGGCTACCAGCCCCGGTCGGCCAGACGGGTCTCGAGCGTGCCGATCTCGAGGCCCGGCATGGCGTCACCCAGACCGCGGCTGACCTTGGCCAGCAGGGTGGGATCGGCGAAGTTCGTCGTGGCCTCGACGATCGCACGGGCCCGGGGAGCGGGATCGTCGCTCTTGAAGATGCCGGAACCGACGAAGACCGCCTCAGCGCCCAGCTGCATGACGAGCGAGGCGTCGGCCGGGGTGGCGATGCCGCCGGCGCAGAACATCGGCACCGGCAGCCGGCCGGTGTCGGCGATCTCCTGGACGAGCGGCAGCGGGGCCTGCAGGCGCTTCGCCCAGTCGAACAACTCGGCGGAATCGGCCTGGGTGATCCTGCGCAGGTCGCCCAGGATCGAGCGCAGGTGCCGGACCGCCTCGACGATGTTGCCGGTGCCGGCCTCGCCCTTCGAACGGATCAGGCAGGCGCCCTCGGAGATCCGCCGCAGCGCCTCACCGAGGTCGGTGGCACCGCAGACGAACGGCACGGTGAACGCCCACTTGTCGATGTGGTGCGCCTCGTCGGCCGGGGTGAGGACCTCGCTCTCGTCGACGTAGTCGACGCCGAGGGACTCGAGGATCTGGGCCTCGGCGAAGTGGCCGATGCGGACCTTGGCCATGACCGGGATGGTGACCGTCTCCTTGATCGCCTCGATCATCTCCGGATCGGACATGCGGGCCACGCCGCCGTCACGGCGGATGTCGGAGGGGACCCGCTCGAGGGCCATCACGGCCGTTGCTCCGGCGTCCTCGGCGATGCGAGCCTGCCCGGCATCGACGACATCCATGATGACGCCGCCCTTGAGCATCTCGGCGAGTCCGCGCTTGACCAGTTGCGTTCCGGTGGAACGGTTCGTTTCGCTCATGCCGACGAGTCTACGTCTACCCCCGGCGGGTCGTCGCCGCGAGCCACGGTGTCAGCCGACCAGCTCGCGGGCTTCTCGGACATCGAGGATCTCCCCCTCGCCGAGCCTGGTCATGAGCACCCATGTCGACCCCTGGTCGAGGTGCAGGCGCTCGCCGCTGTCGTCGTCGAGGATCGTCCACCCGTCGGCGACGAACTGCCGGCTCCAGACGATGCCGGTGACGGTTCCGTCACGGAACAGCCAGCCGTCGCCCGAACCGGTGCTCAGGAGTTGTGGCGAGGTCGAGTCCGCTGCGGACCTGCGGTAGCCGACCGTCAGCTTGAGCACGTTGTCGGCGGCGAGCGGTTCCCCGCTCGCGTCGAGGTGGGGAAGCCCTTCCTGGTACCGGATCCACTGCTCGGTCCCGGTGTCCCAGACGAAGACGACGTCACGGTTGGCGGTGGTCCACCGGACGCCAGCCGTCGGTATCGCCGAGTCGGCGGGCGGCCCGTACGTGAACAGGGGCCCGGGTGCGATCGCGAGGTCGTCCATGGAGGAGAGCACTCCCGACGGGTCCACGACGCCGTTGTAGGGCGCTCGTCGGGTGTCGTCCCTGGAGAAGTGCTCCTGTCCCCGGCCGCTCGTCGACCTGGCCAGCAGCACGCCGAAGCGTTCCGCTCCGGTGATCTCGTCGGCGACGACGGTGTTGCTGCCCCAGTAGACGAAGATGGGGCGGTCGAGGTTCGCCACCAGGTCGATGTCGCTCGACCGTGCCGAGCGGACCGGACGGATCGCCGGCGGCAGCTCACTGTGGAACACGGCGACGAAGCGGGTCACGAAGTTCTCGACCATGACCTCGTAGACGATGTCGGCGGCCTCGAGGCCGACCTGCGGCAACGACTGCCAGTCGTTGTTGCCGACCTTGACCACCAGCGCCGGACGTTCCGGGATTCCGTCCGGTGCCGGCTCGCCGGTCAGTGGCATCGTCAGGCCGTCCCATGGCGCCTCGGTCGTGGTCGTCGTGGTCCCCTCGTCCGGCGCCTCGGTGTCCCCGAACTCGGTCCGAATGGTCGGCGAGGTGACGATGTCCTCGGTGGTGCTCGGAACGGCGACCGGCTCGTCGCCCCCGGGGCTGGTCGTATCCGGAATGCCCGTCGTACCGGTTGTGCCCGTCGTGCCCGTCGTGCCCGTCGTGCCCGTTGTCCCGGACGTCCCGGTCGACGTCGACGTGACCGTGTCGACCACATCGTCGCTCTCGCCGCTCCCACAGGACACGGCGAGGATGAGCGCCAGCGCCAGCGCCAGCGCTCCCGCCGCCCGCATCAGGCCTCGCTGAGCGCCGCGAGTCGGAGGTCGACGGACGGGTGGACCGCCGTTTCGGTTTCCGGCGAACCCCCGGGCTGGAGGACCCACAGGTGGGCGCTGTTGTCGACCACCGCAGGGACCGTCGTCCCGAGGTCGGCGAGCAGCAACAGGGAGCGTTGCAGGCCCGGCGGAAAGCGCGTCGCCGACACGGCGTCACGGTCGAAGCGGACGGTGTGGTCGGGCGCCTCCCACTTCCTGCTGGCATGCCGGACCCCCGGGACCGCCTCGAAGGCCGCCGCCGTGGTCCGGTGCCGGAGGTCCTCGTCCTGGCAGCGCATGAGCAGGTGGGCGACGAGGCCCTCGAGTTCGACCACCTTGAGCGCCTCGAGTGCGCCACTCGTGAACACGAGTACCGGGTCGGGCGAACCCACGACGGCGGCATTGCCCGTCGGACAGTCGACGATGTGGAGAGGTGGCGGGTCGATGCCCTGGGACAGGCAGAGCCCGTCGATGGTGTTGTGGAGGCGCGGAAAGTCGTCGGGCATCGCGGGTACCGCACCCCACGAACGCAACAGCCGGGTTGCCGAAGAGCGAGCCGTCCTACGAAAGGCCAACTCGACGACGAAGCCGACGGCTGCGCCGATGAACGTGAAGGCGAAGACCGGCCGCTTTCCGGAGAGGTCCATGACCGACCCCGCGATCATGAGGGCAGGCACCATGAGGACGAGCGCCACGACGATCGTGGCAGCAAAGTACGGCGGGTGTTTCGGGGTGTCGAAGGGGGCTGCGGACATGGTGCTCGGTCGGTCGGGGGCTCGGCCCGCATGCTATGGCGGGAGTGGCCGGACCGCTGGCCGGGGGCCGAATCAGGCGACGACGCCCTCATAGGCCTCGAGGTACCGATCGGCCAGTCGCCGCATCGAGAACTCCTCGGCTCTGGCGAGGCCATTGGCGACGAGGTCGTCGCTCAGGCCCGGATCGCCGAGCACCTTCTCCAGCGCAGCCGCCAGGGCGGACGCATCGCCGGGCGGCACCAGCACCGCCTCCCGGTCCGACCGGGCGACCCGCGCATAGCCGGCGATGTCGCAGGC
Source organism: uncultured Acidimicrobiaceae bacterium (assembly GCA_913054115.1). Taxonomy (GTDB): domain Bacteria; phylum Actinomycetota; class Acidimicrobiia; order Acidimicrobiales; family MedAcidi-G1; genus S20-B6. The sequence goes on from CAJXIS010000123.1 coordinate 6,255, forward strand.
CACCACCGGCGTGCCGGCCGCCATCGCCTCGAGGAGGACCACGCCGAACGACTCGCCGCGCAGCGACGGGGCACAGAAGACGTCGGCGCCCCGCATCCGGGAGAGCTTCTCCTGTTCATCGATGCGACCGAGCCAGTCGATCCGAGAGTCGCCGGCCATGCGCTGTTCGAGCTCCACGGTCTCCGGTCCGTCGCCGACCACCCAGAGCCGCACGTCGTCCGGCATCTGCTGCAGCGCCTCGAGCAGGACGGCGAGCCCCTTGCGCGGTTCGTGCCGCCCGACGAAGAGCACGGTCGGGCCATCGGTCGGCCATGGATCGGCCTGCGCACACCGGTCGATCTCGACGCCGTTGAACAGCACCTCGAACTCGCCGCCGAGTGCTCCTCCGGCCATGGCAGCGGCGTCCTCGGACACGGCGAACGAGGCGACGAGCCGCTGCCGGAGCCAACAGACCGGTGGGTTCAACAGCTCGTA
>CAJXIS010000124.1 GCA_913054115.1 uncultured Acidimicrobiaceae bacterium
CATCGCCTCGACCACCTCGGGTCGGGCCGGCGTGCTGGCGGCATGGTCCAGGTAGGCCTCCACGACGATAACGCTACGGGCAACGGTCGGCGGTGGGCCAGACTGCGGGCATGGAAAGATACGGACCCGAGACCTACGGCGAGACGTACGCCGACGTGTACGACGACTGGTACGGCGAGGGCGGCCAGATGGCCATCAGCCAGGTCGGCGCGCCCGACGAGGTCGCCGACGGCATCGTCGCCCTGGCCGACGGCGGCCCCGTGCTGGAGTTGGGCGTGGGCACCGGGCGACTGGCGCTGCCCCTGGCCGACCGGGGCCTCGAGGTCACCGGCCTCGACGCCTCGCCCGCCATGCTCGAACGCCTGCGGGCCAAGCCGGGCGCCGACCGGCTCACCGTCGTCAAGGGCGACATGGCCGACCCCCTGCCAGAGACGGCCGACGGATCGTTCGCCCTCGTGCTCGTGGGCTTCAACACGTTGTTCAACCTGACCACGGCCGGGGCGCAGGCCTCCTGCGTCGCCGCAGTGGCGCGCCTGCTGCGCCCCGGTGGACGCTTCGTGGTCGAGGCGTTCGTGCCGGCCCCCGAGGCCCACGACGGCATGTCGATCCGCTCCATCGACGTGGACCGGGTGCTGCTCGACGTGGCCACCATCGACCCCGACACGCAGCTCATCACCGGTCAGCGCATCGAGATCAGCGAAGCCGGCAACCGGCTGTTCCCCTACCTGCTGCGCTACGTGACGCCGGAGCAACTCGACGCCCTTGCGGCAGGCGCCGGCCTTTCGCTCGAGCACCGCTGGGCCGACTGGTCAGGCACCCCGTTCGACGACGAGGCGTCGGCCTCGCACGTGTCGGTCTGGCTGCGATCCTGACGCCGGGGCCGGTCCCCGTGGACCGGTCGGAACCGGCAGGACTCAGTCGGCGCGGCCCGTCAGGATCGGCAGGTCCAGCGACGGCCGGTTGGTGCGCTTGAGCTCAGAGAACGCCGGGTTCGACACGAGGGCCAGCACCGTGTCGTAGAGCGCCAGGCACTCCTCGTCGGTTTCGGGCACCGATGAGATCACCGGTCCGAAGATCGAGGGACCGTCGGGCGGCCCGAAGGTGAGGATCGGCGTCCCGACCCCGGAGCCGGTGCGGCCGATGGCCTCCTCGGTCTCGGCACGGAGCGCCTCGTCCCACGAGCGGTCGGTCGAAGCGACCAGGTGCGAGGCGTCGAACCCGGCAGCTTCCAGCACTCCGGCGAGGTGCTCGTCGGTCGCCACGTGCTGCCGGAAGTCGGCCCCCGGTTCGGGCACGGCGTGCCAGATCGAGCGGCCGAGGGCCTCGTAGAGCCGCTCCAGGGCAGCCGGGCCCTCGGAGGCGCGCACGCTCGCCGCTACCCGCAGCATCCGCCGGCCCTTGTCGTGTCCCTCCTGGTAGCCCTCGGGGAACTCAGCGTCGTAGTCGCGCTCCTCGTTGAGGATCGACAGCGTGATGAGCCGCCACTCGACGGTCAGGCCACGCAGGTCGGCGACCCGCCGCAGCCAGTTCGAGGTCTGCCAGGCGAACGGGCAGATGGGATCCCAGAAGAACTCGATGTCGGCATGCGCTTCGCTGTTCATGGCCGAACTCTAGGATCTCCGCCGATAGGTGCCGCAATCAGGAGTTCAACCATGGCAATCTGCCACGACGTCGACTACGAGGTGAAGGGCGACGACCTGCAGTTCGTCGAGATCGAACTCGATACGGGCGAGACCGTGGTCGCCGAGGCCGGCGCCATGATGTTCCTCGAGGAGGGCATCGACTTCGAGACCAAGATGGGCGACGGCTCGGACCCCGACGCCGGGATGTTCAAGAAGCTCAAGTCGGCGGCCGGGCGGGCGGGCGATCTCCCAGGAGTCCGTGTTCCGCACGCACTTCACCAACAACGGCGGCGGCCGCAAGGTGGCGGCGTTCAGTTCGGACGTGCCCGGCAAGATCCTGCCCCTCGACATGGGCCAGCTCGGCAGTTCGATCCTCGCCCAGAAGGACGCCTTCCTCGCTGCCGCCCTCGGCACGAAGTTGAGCGTCGCCTTCCACAAGAGGTTCGGCGCCGGCCTGTTCGGCGGTGAGGGCTTCATCCTCCAGCGCATCGAGGGTGACGGCATGGCGTTCCTCAACGCCGGTGGCACGATCGTCGAGAAGCACCTGGTCGGCGGGAAGCTCCGGGTGGACACCGGCTGCATCGTGGCCTTCGAGGACGGCATCGACTACTCGATCGAGCGGGCCGGCAACCTCAAGTCGATGGTGTTCAGCGGGGAGGGCGTGTTCCTCGCCACCCTGAGCGGCTCCGGCCGGGTGTGGTTGCAGTCGCTGCCGTTCTCCCGCCTCGCCAACCGCATCATCCAGCACGCCCCGGCAGCCGGCGGCACGTCGAAGGGCGAAGGTTCGATCCTCGGCGGACTGGGTCGGCTGCTGGACTGACTCCCTGTGCCCGTCCCCTTCTCCCACTGGGGTGGGCCATCGCCGGGCACGGTTCGCTCGCCGGCGTACGGCTCGCCCATCCGCACCCGACACTGGCGTGCCTCGATACCTCTGGGGTCCACCAGCCTTGCGTGGAAAGGGGGTGGGTGGTCAGCGCCCCGGTGGTGGCCAGAGGCGATTTCTCCCAAACGCGAACTAGCCCAGCAACGGGTCGTGCCAGTTGGCTGCTGCCCAGATGCCTCCTGCGAAGCAGGCGAGGGCGAAGGCGTACGTCATGATCGTGCCCACCCGGCGGGGCAGGCCGCGTGCGTCGGCGGTGTCGACCAGCCACGCCAGGGCGGCACCTCCCAGCAGGCCGCCGAGGTGGCCGCCGATGCTGATGCCCGGCCGGCCGAACGTGAAGAGCAGGTTGACGACGACCAGCGTGCCGATCCCCGAGCTCCACGGGTTGATCCCCCGCCGGTACTGGTGCACCACCGTGGCACCCATCAGCCCGAACACCGCCCCCGAGGCGCCGACCGTGAGGGTCGTGGGCGCCATCAGCAGCACGCCCAACGATCCGGCGGCCAGCGAGCCCGCATAGAGGCCGAGGAATCGGGTGGGGCCGTGCAGGCGCTCGAGCTGGTTGCCGAGCATCCAGGCCAGGAACATGTTGAAGCCGATGTGCAGCAGCCCGGCATGCAGGAACGCCGACGTGACCAGGCGCCACCACTCCCCCTCGTCGACGCCGAGCGGCCCGACACACGCCCGACCGATGACCGCCTTGCAGCCGAAGCCGATCAGCCCGAAGTCGATGCCGACGTCACCGAGCGATCCGGCGAGCGAGCCGCCGCGGCTGAGGGCGTACAGGAATGCGGCGGCGTTGAGGGCGATGAGCACCCGGATGGCGACCGGGTCGCGGTGGGCGAAGGACGAGGTGGCCGGAACGCGCCGGCGCAGGATCCGGCGGCGACTGCCGACCTCGACCGGCCCCACGCACGACGGGCAGTGGAAGCCGACCGACGCCTGGTGCATGCACACGCCGCAGATGCGCCGATCGCAGCGCTGGCACGAGACACCGGCCCGTCGGTCGGGGTGCCAGTGGCAGGTGTCGGCCTCGGGGGGAGTGCTCACGCCCGCACGGTACCGGGCGCCCCCGGGTCCACCGTGGCGCCTCAGAACCGGATGATCACCGGGACGCAGTCGGCGTCGGACGTCCAGGCGAACAGCGTCAACTGGGGTTCGTCGGTCGTGACGGTGGCGTGCCGCGTGCCTGTCGGGTGGAAGATCGTGGCGCCCGGCCCGCGGCTCGTCCAGGCGTCGCCCATCTGCCAGTCGGCGGTGCCTGCGGCGACCCAGAAGGCCTCGGTCGCCTTGTGGACGTGCGACGGGTAGGTGACCCCCGGTCCCTGGACGACGGCGCCGGCGAAGACGTCGTCGCTGGCATAGAGCGGGGACGGTTCCTCGAGGTCGCCGCTGCTGATCGGACTCGTGCCCACGATCGGCGCATAGGCGTAGTTGGCCCGCATGTGGTCCATGTCGGGCTCGCCGATGTGCTCCGGGTACGGGATCGCCCAGCCCACGCGGTCGGCCACGAGGCGCAGCAGCTCTCCCGGCGCACCGACGGCGGCGGCGAGGCACGAACCGAGGTGTTCGTCGACGACCGGATAGGTCGGCCGGGGGCCGGCCTCGAGCGGCCTGCAGCGTCCGAGGGCGTCGACCAGGTCGGCCATGGCATCGGCCATGGCGGGATCACGGCCGGCCTCGGCGCGGGCGAACCCGATGAAGCCGGCGAGGAAGGGGTCGTGGTCTACGGGGGCTCTCATGGCGCGCACCCTAGACCCGGCGGGCGCTACGGCTCAGCGATCGGTGAACGTGGCCTTCCCGGGGCCGTGCTCGAAGAACGAGGCCACGCCGTTGACGGCGTCCCCGCTCTCGAAGACCTCCATGAACAGGTCCATTTCGAGGTCGACGCCGTTGGCGAGCGTGCCCTGGATGCCCTCGTCGATAGCCCGCTTCGAGGCTCTCAGCGCGATCCGGGGGCCGTTCGCGTAGCCGGTGGCCCGCTCGATGGCCCGGGCGAGCACCTGGTCGTCGGGGACCACCTCGTCGACCCAGCCGATGACGAGCGCCTCGGGGGCCTTGACCTGGGCGCCGCCCCAGATCAGCTCCTTGGCCCTGGTGACGCCGACGAGGCGGGCCAGGCGCTGTGTGGCGCCGCCGCCGGGGATGAGGCCGAGCAGCACCTCGGGCTGGCCGAACACGGCGCCCTCACCGGCGATGCGGAAGTCGCAGCACATCGCCAGTTCGGCGCCGCCGCCGAGGGCGAAGCCGTTGATGGCGGCGATGGTCGGGCAGGGCACGGTCTCGAGTGCGGCGAACCCGGACCGGAAGGCGTCGCCCTGGGCCTGACGGGAGGCGGGGTCGGCGAAGACCGTCAGGTCAGCGCCTGCGGCGAAGTGACGTCCACCGCCGGTGAGCACCAGCGCACCCGGCGGCTCGGCGTGCAGCGCCTCGGCCAGTTCGCCGATCTCGAGCAGCAGCGCCGTGTCGAGGGCGTTGACCTTGGGCCGGTCGAGCGTCGCTATGACGACGTCGTCGTCGGTCCGCTCGACGCGCAGGAACTCGAAGTCAGATGATGTCGGCACGGCCGGGAGGGTAGTGACCGCCGAGCGGAACCGGGAAATCGCGCCTAGAGGCTGACGGCGGTCCCGGGATCCTCGAGCGTGTCACCGACGTTGAGCACCGCGGTCACGCCGGGGACCCGACCCTTCATGATCCGCTCGATGCCGGCCTTGAGGGTCTGGTCGGATGCCGGGCACGAGGTGCAGGCCCCGGTCAGTTCGACCGTGACCTCGCCGGTCGCCTCGTCGACGCCGTGGAGGATGATGTCGCCGTCGTCGGCCTGGATGGCCGGTCGGATGATGTCGATGACCTTCTCGACCCGCTGCAGCAGGTCGCCCGCAGGCTGGTCGGTGGCGACGTCGAGTGACATGCCCACAGTCTCGCAGCAACGACCCCAAGTGCCACCGCGCTCAGCCGTAGAGTTTGGGCCATGTCCGAAACCGCCGTGGTCCTCGCCCATCAGGGTGGGTGGGACGAGATCGCCATGGTCGCGGCGCCGCTGGCGCTGCTGGCCGGGGTGCTCTGGCTCGCCGACCGCCGGGCCCGGCGCATGGAGCCGCCGGACAGCGAGGGTTGATCCCCTACGCATAGGCGATGTCGGCGCCGAGGGACGCCAGGCGGCCGACGAGGTCCTCGTAGCCGCGGGCCACGTGGTGGGCGTCGCCGACGATCGTCTCGCCCTCGGCGGCCAGGCCGGCCACCACCAGGGCCGCCCCCGCCCGGATGTCAGGCGCACGCACCGGCGCCCCCGACAGCGCCTCGACGCCCCGGATCACCACGTGGTGGCCCTCGGCCCGGATGTCGGCGCCCATGCGCAGCAACTCGTCGATCGTGCGGAACCGGCCGCCGAAGATGTTCTCGGTGACGATGCCCACGCCGTCGGCGACGCTCAGCATCGCCACCACGAACGGCTGGTAGTCGGTGGCCACGCCCGGGTACGGCAGCGTCGACACGTCGACCGACCGCAGCCGCCCCGGCGCCATCGCCCAGAGGCCGTCGCTGGTCGGCGAGATCCGCATCCCCATCCCGCCCAACTTCGTGATGAGCATGTCCATGTGGTCGGCGCGGGCGCCCTCGATGGTGACCTCGCCGCCGGCGACCCCGACGGCGGCCAGGTAGGTGGCGGCCTCGATGCGGTCGGCGACCACGGTGTGCTCGACGGGGTCCAGCCGCTCGACGCCGTCGATGCTGATGGTCGAGGTGCCGGCGCCGGTGACCACGGCGCCCATGCGGTTCAGGAACGACGCCAGATCGGCGATCTCGGGCTCGCGGGCGGCGTTGTCGATGACGGTCGTGCCCTTGGCGAGCACCGCTGCCATGAGCAGGTTCTCTGTGGCGCCCACGCTTGGGAACTCGAGCAGCACCCGGGCGCCGGTGAGGTGCTCGGCGCGGGCCTCGATGTAGCCGTGGCTGGTCGTGAAGGTGGCGCCCAGCTCCTCGAGTCCCTTGAGGTGCATGTCGATGGGCCGGTGGCCGAAGTCGTCGCCGCCGGGGACCGAGACCCGCGCCTCACCCAGCCGTCCCAGCAGCGGACCCAGGACCACGATCGAGGCCCGCATCCGCTCGACCAGCTCGTAGGGGGCCTCGGGGACGACGTCCTCGGGAAC
>CAJXIS010000125.1 GCA_913054115.1 uncultured Acidimicrobiaceae bacterium
GATCATCGCCGACACGGAGGTCGAGTGATGGGACAGGCAGTGGGACAGGCAGTGGGACAGGCAGTGGAGATGCTTCGATGAGTGAAACCGTGGCTGAACTGACCTCGGGCGGTGGCGCAGCGTTGCCGCTCGGCGCCTACTCCCGCCCCAAGGGCGGCGGCGGGTGGCGTGACTGGGTCACGACCGTCGACCACAAGAAGATCGGCATCCTCTACGGCGGCACCGCACTGTTCTTCTTCGGCATCGGTGGCTTCGAGGCCCTGCTGATCCGCCTGCAACTGGCCACCCCGAACGGCACGGTCGTCGGCGCCGACCTCTACAACCAGCTCTACACGATGCACGGCGTCACCATGGTCTTCCTTGTGATCATGCCGCTGGCGGCCGCCTTCGCGAACTACCTGCTGCCGCTGCAGATCGGCGCCCGGGATGTGGCGTTTCCCCGTCTCAACGCCCTGTCGTTCTGGCTCTTCCTCGCGGGCGGCCTGTTCCTGAACTCCGCCTGGTTGATGGGCGACGCTCCCGATGGGGGTTGGTTCGCCTACGCGCCAAACACCGGCGTGACGTTCTCCCCGGGCCACGGCATGGACTTCTACGCCATCGGCCTCCAGATCGCCGGCATCGCCTCGCTGATCTCGGCGATGAACCTGATCGTGACGGTGCTCAACATGAGGGCGCCGGGCATGACCCTGTTCAAGATGCCGGTGTTCACCTGGATGATCCTCGTGGTGCAGTTCCTGCTGCTCTTCGCCATTCCGGTCATCACGGTGGCGCTGTTCCTGCTGCTCTTCGACCGCAACTTCGGTGCAAACTTCTTCAACCCGGAGATGGGCGCCGATCCGCTGCTGTGGCAGCACCTCTTCTGGATCTTCGGGCATCCCGAGGTGTACGTCCTGATCCTGCCGTCGTTCGGCATCGTCTCGGAGGTCATCCCGACCTTCAGCCGCAAGCCCCTCTTCGGCTACGAGTTCATGGTCTTCTCGGGCATCGCCATCGGCTTCATGGGCTGGGGCGTGTGGGCGCACCACATGTTCGTGTCGGGCATCGGACCGATCTCGGTCGGTGCCTTCACGCTGTCGACGATGTTCATCGCCGTCCCGACCGGCGTCAAGATCCTGAACTGGATGGCCACCATGTGGGGCGGCAAGATCCGGCTCACCACGTCGATGCTCTTCGCCACCGGCGTCGTGTCGATGTTCACGATCGGTGGACTCTCGGGCGTCACCCATGCGGTGTCGCCGGCCGACACCCAGCAGACCGACACCTACTACGTCGTGGCCCACTTCCACTACGTGATCTTCGGTGGCGCCCTGCTCGGCTTCTTTGCCGGGTTCTACTTCTGGTGGCCCAAGGCGTTCGGCCACCTGCTCGGCGAGACCCTCGGCAAGTGGAACTTCTGGCTCATGATCATCGGCTTCAACATGACGTTCGGGCCGATGCACATCCTGGGCCTCAACGGCATGTCCCGCCGGATCGACACGTATTCGCCGGGCTTCGGGTTCGAGTTCTGGAACCTGTTCGCCACCGTCGGTGCGTTCGTCATCGCCTCCGGCGTCGCATGCTTCGCATTGAACGTGATCCTGTCGGCTCGACGGGCACGGGGCCTGCCGCCCGAGCCGCCCGACCCGTGGGACGCCCGCAGCCTCGAGTGGTTCACCCCGAACCCCACCCCCGTCCACAACTTCGACGAGGTCATCGAGGTCTCGACGCTGGACGAGTTCTGGCACCGCAAGTGGACGACCGACGAGAACGGCAAGGTGGTCCGCAAGGCCACTGCCGAAGAGGTCTGCCAGAAGGGGGACGCCACCGACGTGCACCTGCCGTCGCCGTCCTACTGGCCGGTCGTGCTGGCCGCCGGCATGCCGCTGATCGGCTTCGGCCTCCTGTACAACCTCTGGATCTGCGTGCCGGGCACCATGCTCGTGCTGACGGGCATCTACGCCTGGGTGTTCGAGCCACCCGACGATCCCGACGGGCCCTTTGGTGACGGCCACGGCGATCATGGCGATCATGGGGATCACGGCGGGGAATCCTCTGGTGACGAATCATCCAGCGAGCGAGAGGCGGCTTCCGTTGAGTGAGACGACCGTTTCCACAGAGGACGAAGCCGGCGAGGCCGCACACATGGATCACGACCAGGGAAGCCACGGCACGGGGACGGGCATCTCCAACAACAAGCTCCTGATGTGGGTGTTCCTGGGTTCGGAATGCCTGCTGTTCGGCGGCCTGATCTCGGCCTACCTGATCAACCGGGGCCGCTTCCACACCGGTCCGGCGCCGGGCGACATCTTCGACATCCCGTTCACCTCGGTGAGCTCGTTCGTGCTTCTCATGAGTTCGCTCACGATGGTGTTGGCGCTGTCGGCGCTGCAGCGGGGCGACATCCGCAACAACCGGATCTGGCTCCTGACCACGGCCCTGCTGGGCTCGCTGTTCATCGGCGGCCAGGTCTACGAGTTCACGAGCTTCCTCCGGGAGGGCCTGGGCTACACGACCAGCCCGTTCTCGTCGGCGTTCTTCACGTTGACCGGCTTCCACGGCATCCACGTCAGCGTCGGCATCGTGATGCTGATGTCGCTGGTCATCTCGTCGTACCGGGGCACGCTCACCAAGAAAAACTCCGAGACCGTCGAGATCGTCGGCCTGTACTGGCACTTCGTCGACGTGGTCTGGATCTTCATCTTCACCGTCATCTACCTCGTGCCTTCCCCCACGAGTTGAACAGGGGTTCCGCCGCCATGAGCACCGAAACCGCCGCCGACCTCGAAGCCGGCGCCGGGCACGAGCATCCCACCGACGCCAAGTACGTCCAGATCGCCATCCTGTTGGCGGTGATCACGGCCGCCGAGGTGTCGACCTACTACGTCGACATCGGACCGATTCTCATCCCGGCGCTCATGGTCATGATGGTCGTCAAGTTCTTCTACGTGGCCGCCTGGTTCATGCACCTGAAGTTCGACAGCATCCTGTTCACGCGGTTCTTCGTGACGGGCCTGATCCTCGCCACCGCCGTGTACTGCGTGTTCCTCACGGTGTTCGAGTTCTGGTCAAAGGGCTAGGCGCGTTCGCCGGGGTTTCCCGGCAGGGCGACGGTGTAGCCCGACGCGACCGGTAGAACTCACACGTGAACCTTCCTGCGTTGTTCGCTGAGGTGAGCCCCTGGGCGTTTCAGGCCCATCCCGAGGTCTGGTTCCTCGTGCTCGCCATCATCGGCTTGGGGTGGTGGACCTCGCGCATCGGATCGCGTGTGCTTCCCTCCGGCACTCCCGTTGCCTCGCTGTTCCAGAAACGGGCATTCGTCGCCGCTGTCCTGCTGCTGCTCCTCTCGGCTGACTGGCCGGTGCATGACATCGCCGAGGAGCACCTCTACTCGGTGCACATGATCCAGCACATGTCGATCACGATGTTCGTGCCGCCGCTGTTCCTCCTGGCCACGCCTGCCTGGTTGGCCCGTCTGGTGATCCTCGACGGCGGGGTCCCATCGACGATCCTGCGACGTCTGACGAACCCGGTCGTGGCCGGCGTGCTCTTCAACGCCCTGGTGGCGTTGACTCACTGGAGCGGCATCGTGCGGCTCTCGGCGGAGAACGGTGCCTTCCACTACACGGCCCATGTGACGATCTTCGCTTCGGCGCTGCTGATGTGGATGCCGATCGTGTCGCCGATCCGGGAGCACCGACTCGGCCCACCCGGCCAGATGCTCTACCTGTTCCTAATGTCGATCATCCCGACCATCCCGGCCGGTTGGCTGACCTTCGCCGAGGGGGCGGTCTACAAGGTGTACGACGACGGCTTCGAGCCGTGGGGTATCGGCGTGATCTCCGACCAGCAGGCGGCGGGGGCGATCATGAAGGTCTTCGGCGGCTTCTTCCTCTGGGGCATCATCGTCGTCAAGTTCTTTCGGTTCGCCCAGTCGGAACGTGCGGAGCGGTCGCAGCGGTTGTACGAGCCGGACCGGGGCTGATCCCCGGAGACGTGGGAGGCGTCGGACCTGTCTGGCAGGGGGATCCCTGCCTTGGGGCTGGTCCCCGGAGACGTGGGAGGCGTCGTTCACGGGTCGCCTTCGGCTGGCCTGCGAGGGCTGGTCGCCGGAGACGTGGGAGGCGTCGTTCACGGGTCGGATTCGGCTGGCCTGCGAGGTCTGGTCCCCGGAGACGTGGGAGGCGTCGTTCACGGGTCGGATTCGGCTGGCCTGCGAGGTCTGGTCCCCGGATACATGAAAAACGCGCTCCGTGCCGTACCCCGCCCGGGCGGTAGGTTCACTCCATGATCGATCTGCGGCGGTTGCGTGCTGATCCGGAGGGGGTCAAGGCCGCCATCGCCCGGCGGGGCGAAGACGTCAGTTCGTTGGACCAGGTGCTCGAGATGGATGAGCGACAGCGCCGTCTGGCCGAGGAGCGCGATGCGGTCCGCAACGAGGTCAAGGGCATCTCCCGCCAGGTCGGCGACCTGCACAAGGAGGGAAGGGGCGACGAGGCCGCGGAGCTTCAGACCCGGAGCCGCGACCTGGGCCAACGCGCGGACGCCCTTGCCGACGAGGTCGATGGCCTGGCCTCCGAGATCCGCGAGATCCTGCTGCGGGTCCCGAACACGCCGTCGCCCGACTGCCCCGACGGGTTGACCCCCGAGGAGAATCCGGTGATTCGGCAGGTGGGCGCCGACCTCGACTCGTTTCCCGACCACCAGCGGGTGCCGCACTGGGAGATCGGTGAGGAGCTGGGCATCCTCGATGTCGCCACCGGCACGAAGCTCTCGGGCGCCATGTTCGTCATGTACTCGGGCCTCGGCGCCACCCTCTGCCGGGCGCTGTGCCAGTACGCCCTCGATCGCAACGCCGACGCCTACCGCGAGATGCGGCCGCCGACGCTCGTCAAGACCGAGACGATGGTCTCGACCGGGCACCTCCCCAAGTTCGAGGACGACGCCTACCACCTCGAGCGGGACGACCTGTGGGCGATCCCGACGGCCGAGGTGCCGCTCACGTCGCTGTTCCGTGACGAGGTCATCGACGAGGCCGACCTGCCCATGAAGCTCATGGCGCACACGTCGTGCTTCCGCCGCGAGGCCGGGTCGGCAGGCCGAGACACCCGGGGCCTGCTGCGGATCCACGAGTTCGACAAGGTCGAGTTGCTCGCCTATGCAACCGAGGAGCAGTCGCACGAGGTCCACATGGACATCCTCGCCAGGGCCGAGGGGGCCATCGCCGACCTGGGCCTCACCTACCGCATCATCGACCTGGTCGCCGGCGACCTCGGCGCTTCGTCGGCCCGCACGTTCGACATCGAGGTCTACGCCCCGGGTGCTGACCAGTGGCTCGAGGTCTCATCGGTGTCGTGGTTCGGCGACTACCAGGCCCGTCGAGCCAACGCGAGGTACCGGCGGGTTGCAACGGAGGCGGGTGGGAAGAGTCAGGGCACAAGGATCGTCAACACGCTCAACGGTTCCGGACTGGCGGTGCCCAGGGTCTGGGCGGGCGTGGTCGAGAGCTATCGGCAGGAGGACGGCTCGGTCCGGGTCCCCGACGTTCTCAAGCCGTACATGCGGGGCGTGGAGGTCATCGAAGCCGGCATGTAGCGGGGCGGGGCGCTCAGGCCTGGATTCAGGCCTCTTTCACCTGGTCTCTGGCCCAGCGGTAGTCGACCTTGCCGGAGGGGCTCCGGAAGACCTGCTCGCAGCGCATGATGACCTTGGGGAGTTTGTAGCGGGCGATGTGGGCGCCGGCTTCGGCGAGGAGGTCGGCGTCGGATGGGGCTTGTCCGGGATGGCAGGCCAATACTGCGCAGACCTCGCTGCCCCAACGCTCCGACGGCCGTCCGCAGACGACGACGTCGACGACGGCGGGGTGGTGCATGAGGGCCTGTTCGACCTCTTCGGCGAAGATCTTCTCGCCACCGGAGTTGATGGTGGCCGAGTCGCGGCCGTGCAGGATCACGGTCCCGTCGGCGGCCAACTGCGCCCGGTCGCCGGCGACTGCCATGCGTTCACCCTCGACGATGGGGAAGGTGGCGGCGGTCTTGTCGGCGTCGCCGAGGTAGCCGAGCGGCAGGCGGCCCCGCTGCACCATCCAGCCGAGGTCTTCCTCGCCGGGCACGGCGAATCGGGTGCGGGTGCTGTCGATGACGGTGCTGTTGCTGGAGGCGGCGAACGTTCCGGTCTTCGCTTCTTTGGCTGACCTCGTGATCTCCTGGGCCTGCGAGCCGGTCTCGGAGGAGCCGAGCGTGTCGATGATCATCCGGCCCGGGAGCAGGTCGAGCATCCGGGCCTTGGTGTCGGCGTGGAGGGCTGCTCCCGAGTTGATGAAGGCGGTGATGCTGGACAGGTCGTGGTGGCCTCCCTCGATTGCCTCGCAGAGGGGGCGGGCGAAGGCGTCGCCGACGATGACGAGGGTCGTGGCGGCCTCCCTCTCGACTGCACTCAGGATGCTGGCCGGGTCGAGGCGTTCGACGACCTCGGGGACGATGATCGTGTGTCCGGAGAGCAGTCCGGTCAATGCCGGCCACTGGCCGGCCCCGTGCATGAACGGTGGCAGCGGCCTGACCCGTGACTTGCCGCCCCTGCGTGCCACGGCGACGATGGACTCGACGTCGGGCCATTCGTCGCCGGTCCTGC
>CAJXIS010000126.1 GCA_913054115.1 uncultured Acidimicrobiaceae bacterium
CCGATCCCGAGGGCGCGCGGCAGTGAAAAGCCCAAGGCGAGCGCGAGCACGAAGACCCCAGCAAGGAGCAGTGCAGGTTCTAGTGCGGCGCGCGGCAGGCGCCACCGGACGTTCTCGATGCCCTCTCCTCCGACGTGGAGCACGTCCCGGGCCGCTACATCGGACACTGGAATCCCATCCGGATGGCTGTGGCGGCCAACCCCGGGACCCCGGTCGAAGTCATCTCCCGTCTCGCCACAGACGACCACGCTGACGTGCGGTGGTTCGCCGCTGCCAATCCGAGAACCCCCATCGACGTGCTCGAGGCATTGGCCGGAGATGACGACTCGAGGGTTCGGTGCTTCGTCGCCGAGCACCGGACGAGTACTTCCGTGCTTCTGGGTCGCCTGGCTGGTGACCTCGAATCCGATGTCCGCCGGAACGTGGCCGCCAACCGCCGCTGTCCCCTGGCTGCCCTGCGGCACCTGGCAATCGACGAGGACGAACACGTTCGGAAGGCCGTGGCCGCGCACCCGAAAGCGGACGAGGACCTGCGGCTGCTGGCCGTACCGCCGGAACCCGAACCGGAGCCGGTGCCCGACCGGCGCCCCCGCGCCCACCGCCGAACCCGGCCGGCGCCCACGCCCGAACCCACACCGACCCCGTGCGACGGCGAAACCTGCGCCAACGTCATCTGCTTCGGCGACGTCCACGTCGGCGAGGACCTTTTGTACTTCGCCGAGGAATTCCCCCTCGCTACCTGGTCCTACGAAGGGGACTTTCCCGGCAGCGCCGGCATCTTCGAGCTCTACGGCTTCGACGGCCTGTACTGGTCCCACGACGACCACGGATGGCATGCCATGGACCGTTTCGACTCCAACGAAGAGGCGATCACGGCATGGAGAACCGACAACTTCATCGACGAACGCGAACAGGAGGCCGCCGCCGAGGAAGAGGCACAGGTCCAAGAGTGGCTGCACTCACTCGAACCAACTGCCTGTCATGGCGAATGCAAATGGAAGATCTGCATCGACGGCTGGCACATCCATGTCGATGTCATCGAGCACATGGAGCCCTACAACTACTTCCCACCTGACGAGCCGATGAAGGAGGACCCGACGCACCAACTCTTCCAGCAGAGGGGCCTCTACTGGCGTTCCACAGGCGACGACCACGAGGGACTCGGGCGATTCTCGAACGACGACGCCTCGCTTCGGGCCTGGCGAGATGCCCGCCTGCGGGACCAGGAATCGGGCACAACCGGGGTCGAGGGCGAAGAAGACAACGGCCTCGACGCCGACTGAATTTTCCTTGTCACAGCAGCCACGTACTCCCCTCTACTACTGGAGATTCCTTCGATCACCCCCCCATACAGGAGGCAAGTTGACCATTCACGAAGAAGCCACGAACCAGGCATCCAGCACCAACCGCTCGAACAGCGCCGATCCTGAACGGGTCCGGCTGCGGCAGTTGCGCCGCCTGCTCGAGGACGCCGGCTTCGACGGCGTCTTCGGCCACGGCTGGGCGTCGTTCGACCCCGAGACCGGCAACTACACGTTCGGCGACATCGAGCCGGGACGCATGCAGGCCGTCATGTGCCACCTCGACGAACTCTGCCGCGAGCGGCAGGGCGAGCGGCGCTCGCACCGTCGGAACACCGAGGTCGAACGGACCGCCCGTCGGGCGGTCGCTCCGGTCGCCGCTCCCGACGTACCCGTCGAGGTGACCGTCGGCCCCCACCTCGGGGGTCAGCGGTGAGCACCATCGAGCTTCCCATCGACGCCGACGAGTGGGAGCGCATCGTGCGCGTCGCCAAGGCCACGGCCTGGGACGACCGACGCAACCCGCCGGTCCTCCAGCACCCCTTACCCGAATTTGGGGTCGATCCACAGTGGCGGCTGCGCTGCGTCGACGGCACGCTCGTCGAGGTACGACACGACGTACCGTGGATCGAGCCGTTCGCCGTGGCGCTACCCACCCGTCTCGTCATCCATGGCGCTGTCCTCGCCGACCTCGAGGGCGGGTGTGTGCTCACGATCGACGACGACCGGTACGCCACCGTGCGTGGAGACGACGGCTCGAGCTCGGTCCACGACCTCCTGCCGGTCCCGTCCGGCTACAAACTCCCCAATCCATGGCAGCCGACCGCTTCGGCGACCCTCGAGGCCGCCCGCCTGTTCCACTGCCTGTGCCCGGCGTCGCTCGCACCGACCGGGCTCGAGCAGGAGGAACCGTCGCCCCTCGAACTCGGCATCAGCGATGGCGAAATCGGGTTTCTGGCCGACTGGTCGATGGCGGCTGGCCACAAGGCCACCTTCCGGGCCCCGGCGGCCACCGACGGCTCGGCCCATTTCGGGTTCTGGCCCGCCTGCCTCACCGAACTGGTCAGGAACGCGACACGGGGTTCGGAAACAGTCACGCTGTCGGTGTTCGACGAGTGGCTGCAGGTCGCCGCCGAGGACTGGACCGCCTGGGTCTCGCCGGCGGACCTTGCCTGCGCCAGGTTGGTCCCCCACGCCATGGAGATCCTGGAGAAGGCCGGCGAGTCCGTGACGTCGATCGCCGACGATGCCTTCTCGGTGATGGGGAACCCGGCGGTGCGGGTCACCTTCCACGACGTGGTCGACCAACAGGTGCTGCGGATCTCGACGGTCCTCGCCACCAACGTCGAGGACGGCCTCGAGATACGCGGCCACATCGACGGCCTCGTGCGCTCGCGACCAGGCCTCAAGGGCTGGCTCGAGGAGGGCCGTGTCGTGGCTGCCACCGACCTCGACGCGGCCCGGGTCGATGAGCTGCCGGGCACGCTGCGGCGGTTCCGGTCGCAACTGCACGGCTTCGACCTGCTGCTGTCGATCGGCGACCCGCTCCCCGACCCGTTGCCCGACCTGTTCACCGGGGCCGGCCTGGCGGAGTGACAGGGAGGGCGTGGCTGCCCTCGCGGCGCATCACGGACCGGGTTCGAAGACCTCGACCGGCCGTGCTCGCTGGAGGCCACGGAGGAGTCCGCCCACTACAATCTGACGTGATCTGTCCAGTTGTATCGACACGTGTCGGAAGGGAACTGTGGTGAACGAGCGAATCGACGGTGACTCCTATCGAGTCAGCGACGAGGAGAAGGCCCACTTCGCCGAGTTCGGGTACGTGCACCTGAAGGGCCTCCTGACCGGCGACGAGGTGGACGCGCTCGAGACCACCTACGACCGCTTCCTGCGTCGCGAGATCGAGGTGCCCGGCAAGGACTACTGCGACATGGCCGGCGACTACGGACGATCACCGGAGGACTTCTCGATCATCAACGTGATGCTCCCGCGCCGGTACCACCCGGCATGGCAGGGCAACGTCTTCGAGCGCCGGGCCGCATCGGTGGCCGGGCAGCTGTGCGGCGACGGCATGGTCATCGACTACGACCAGCTGCTGGCCAAGCAGCCCTTCAAGGACGACGCCGTGTTCGCCTGGCACCAGGACATGGCCTACTGGCCCGACACCCCCGACACCCGCACCGCCACCCTCTGGCTCGGCATCGACGACTCGACGATCGAGAACGGCTGCATGCGGTTCGTCCCCGCCGTGATGCAGGAGGCCGATCTGCGCCCCCATGTTCCGCAGTTCGGCGACCGTGGTGAGTCACATGCGCTCGGCACCGACCTGCTCGACGGCGATGTCGTCGTCCCGGTGCCGATCAGCAGGGGCGACGTGACGGTCCACAACGAGCGGGTCATGCACGGGTCGGGTGGCAACACGACCGCCGGATCGCGGCGGGCCTACATCCTCGCCTTCCGGCCGGAGACGACGGTGAAGATCGAGCGCGAACTCGGGTTCACCCACTCCCACAACGACGACGACGACGTGCTCGAAGCGGTCGGCGTCGATGGCGAGACGCACTGAGCGACGGCTCGGGGCCCGTTGATGCTGGCTACGGCAGCGTCACCTCGACGGTGCCGCGTCCATCGACGGCGGAGGCTGCGACGACGATCGTGTAGTCGCCCGGATCCACGACCCAGTCGTGCACGACGGGATCCCAGCGGGCGAACGACCGCTCCCCGAGCCCGACGCGCGCCACACCTGTCTCGCCCGGCTCGAGCCGGACCTTGGCGAACCCGGCGAGCTCCTTGACCGGACGGGGCACGGGCGGATCGTGGGGAGACACATAGACCTGGACGACGTCGCTGCCGGTCCGGGTCCCGGTGTTGGTCACCGGCACCTCGACCACGAGGTCGGTACCCGCTCCGGAGACCGCCGGCCGCCCCCAATCGAAGGTCGTGTAGGAGCCGCCATGGCCGAAGGGGATCATGGGCTCGATGCCGCGGGCGTCATACCACCGGTAGCCCACGAAGATGCCCTCGCCATAGCGGACGACGCCGGCCTCGCCCGGGAAGTTGAGGAACGCCGGGGTGTCCCGCTCTTCACGGGCCCAGGTGGTGGGCATGCGGCCGGCGGGTTCGGCCTCGCCCACGAGCACATCGGCGATCGCCTCCCCGCCCTCCTGGCCGGGATACCAGGCGAGGAGGGCCGCCGGGACCTCGTCGAACCAGGGCAGGGCCATGGGAGCACCACAGTTGAGGACGACGACGGTGTCGGGGTTGACGGCGAGCACCCGCGCAACCAGCTCGGCCTGGCCGTTGGGCAACTCGATGGAGTCCCGATCGGCGCCCTCGGACTCCCACTCGGCGGTCGAGCCGACCACGACAACGGCGATGTCGGCAGCAGCGGCGGCCCGCTCCGCTTCGACAAGGCCCGCTTCGGTGCTGGCAACGGCAGGCTCGATGCCGACATCGACCATGCAGACCCACTGGCCCGTGTCATCGGGCCGGTGGTCCAGTCGGATGTCGTAGGTGCGGCCTGCCTCCAGATCGAGGTACCCGTCTCCGCAGTCCTGGCCCAGGCCGGCGCTGAAACCGTCGACCCGGTTGTCGGCGACAAGTCGGTCGTCGACGAACAGTTGCGCATGCGCGAATCCCAGCGCACTGAAGCGGTGCCGCCCGGTCTCACCGGCCGTATAGCGGCAGGTGATCCGCACCGACATCGCATCGCGCCCCTGTGGCCAGTTGTCGCCGAACCACACGTAGAACGCGGCGGACCGGATGTCGGTGGCGAAGGGCTCGCCGGTGAAGTCGAGGCCGTCGAAGAGCTCGAACGTCACGCCGTCGGGGACCCGCTCGCGTGACACGGACGCCGCCCTGCGACGCATGTCGATACCGGGCGCAGTGGCGACCAGCCGATCGCCGAGGCGCTCGCCCACGGCGTCGAGCACGTTGGTCTCCCGGTGGGGCACCAGGCTCGCCGATCCCCCGCCGAGCAGCGCCGTCTTCGCCACGCCCGGGCCGATCAGGGCGACGGTCACGTCCTCGCCGAGCGGGAGTAGGCCGTTGTCGTTTTTCAGAAGAACCATCGACTCCGTTGCGGCATGTCGGGCGAGGATCCGGTGCTCTGGCCGCTCGACGCTCTGTTCGTCGTGGTCGGTGTCGGTGCCGAGGCGGCCGGCCCATTCGAGGAACCGGAGGATGCGGCGGACCTTGTCGTCGACGGCCACCTCATCGACGTCGCCGGAGTGGACGGATGCCTCGAGTCGACCGCTGCCCCACCATCTGCCGGGTCCCGGCATCTCGAGGTCCAGCCCATTTCGGGCTGGGGCGACCGTTTCCTTGATGGCACTCCAGTCGGTGACGACGAACCCCTCGAACCCCCACTCCCCCTTGAGTACGTCGACGAGAAGTTCCGGGTGGGCACACGCCTGGTGCCCGTTGACGAAGTTGTACGCACCCATGACGGACCTCACGCCCGCCTCGGTGACGGCGGCCTCGAAGGGCGGCAGGTAGATCTCCCGGAGCGTGCGCTCGTCGACGTCGACATCGATCGTGGATCGCTCGAACTCCTGGTCGTTGGCGACGAAGTGCTTGACACAGGCGCCCACCCGCCGGCTCTGGACGCCGTCGATGAAGGCCACACAGGTGCGCGAGCTCAACTCGGGATCCTCGCTGTAGGACTCGAAGTGGCGGCCGCCCCGGGGGGAACGGTGCAGGTTGACCGTTGGCGCCAGGAGGAGGTCGACCTTGCGGTCCCTGCACTCGGTGCCGAGCGCCTGGCCGACATCTTCGATGAGGGCCGGGTTCCACGTCGCCGCCAGTGCAGACGGCCCGGGGACGAGTAACCCGGGTCCGACGGTACGGCCGCGGACCCCCACCGGGCCGTCGCTCACACACCAGTCCGGGACGCCGAGCCGCTCGCATCCGGGCACGATCCATGCCCCGTCACCGGAGACCATCCTGCACTTCTCCTCGAGGGTCATCTGGGCGATGACATCATCGGGGTCGAAGGCGCCACGGTCGATCGCGGCGCTCGCTGATGTCGTCATGTGATCCTTCTCGGAAACCATTGGACTTATTTATACCACTGGTATATATTATTGACAAGAGAAACTCTTGCCCAGGGGGAACACCATGACCAACCACCACCTTCGACGCATTCTGGTTGGGGTACTCGCCGTGGGCCTGCTCACCACCGCGTGCACCACCAGCGACGACCCCGTCGCGCCCACGACCACGACGACGACCACGACCACGACCACGACCGTCGCGCCCACGACCGTCGCGCCCACGACCACGACGA
>CAJXIS010000127.1 GCA_913054115.1 uncultured Acidimicrobiaceae bacterium
GGTTCGCCGCCGAGGGGGCGACGATCGTGGCGCAGGACCTCCGGGTCGAGTCGGCCGACGAGACGGTCGCGTTGCTCCCCGACGGCGACCACATGGCTCAGGGTGGCGATGTCGCCGACCCGGATGCCGTCGCCGCTGTGTTCGCGGCGATCGACGAACGCTTCGGGCGACTCGACATCCAGGTCAACAACGCCGGCGTCGATCGGCTGCCGAACGACGGGTTCGACCGGATGCTGGCCGGTGAGGGCGCCCAGATCCTGCTCATGGAGCACCGGGCGTTCACCCGCATGCTCGAAATCCACGTCGGCGGCACGTTCGCCTGCACGCAGGGGGCCGTGGGGCTCATGCACGACGGCGGCTCGGTCATCACCATGTCGAGCATCGCCGGAATCGCCGGCTGGGGACCCGTGCACTACAGCGCGGCGAAGGGAGCGATCCTCTCCTTCACCCGGGCGGCGGCCCGCGAGCTGGGCGCCATGGGCATCCGCATCAACGCCATCGCCCCGGGCGTGATCGACACGCCGATGACGGCGAAGATCGACGATGCGATGTTGGCGCCGATGATCATGATGACCCCACTGGGTCGCAAGGGCACGGCCGACGAGATCGCATCGACCGCCCTGTTCCTGGCGTCGGACGACAGTTCCTTCATCACCGGCCAGTCGATCTCACCCAACGGGGGGATCGTCACCGTCTGAGCGGGACCCGGCTGCCGGCCCCTCGTCAGGAACGGTCCAGGTCGACGAGGTGGGTCTCGGCCTCGTCGGGTGTGAGCCCCATCTCCGCCATGCCCTCGGCCAGTACCTGACGGTAGGTCAGGCTGGGCGGGCCCGGCG
Source organism: uncultured Acidimicrobiaceae bacterium (assembly GCA_913054115.1). Classification (GTDB taxonomy): domain Bacteria; phylum Actinomycetota; class Acidimicrobiia; order Acidimicrobiales; family MedAcidi-G1; genus S20-B6. The sequence goes on from CAJXIS010000127.1 coordinate 837, forward strand.
GCGGGGGTGCCGACGAGCCGAACGTGATCGCCGGGTGTCCGTCCATCGGCTCCATGCCGATCAGCAGGTCGATCACGCCGTCGATGACGACGACGGCCTCGCCGGGGCCGGGAGCCTGCTCGGGCAGGGTCGCTGCGTCGGTCGGCATCCGGTTCTCCTGGGCGACGATGTCGCGCAGTTGTGCGTAGGCGATCAGCCACGCCCTCCCGACGACGGGTAGGGCGTCGGGAGGCAGGGGCTCGGCCGGGCAGAGGCAGCAACCGCCGTCCCAGCGGACGGAGTGTCCACCGAAGTGCACGGGGTGGGGAACCACCACCCGCCGGTCGTCGCGGGGAGGGGTCGGGTCGGTGGCCGGCCGGTGGGGACCCCAGGGCCGGTCGTCGCCGCAGCCGACGAGATAGGCCATCATCCGGTCGGTCAGCAGGTTCGAGCCGTAGGCGACGTACCAGACGAGGCGGGGGTCGCTCACGGAATCACGAGGAGGGCGTCGGCGGCTGCCCAGCCGCTGGCGACAGCGGCGTCGGCCAGCATCCCCTCGGGTCCCACCCAGTCGCCTGCGACGAGCACGCCGGGCCGACCGGCGGCTTCGATCCCGGGTCGTCCGGCGAGGCCGCCCTGCGCCGCCAGTGGAATTCCGTGGGCGACGGTCATGGTCTTGAGGAAGCGGTCGGCCAGCAGCGTGGAGGCCTGGACACCGCAGGTGGCGGCAAGGTCCTCGAGGGTGGCACGGTTCACGTCTGACGGGTCGTCGTCATCGGGGTGCAGGTATCGGGCTGCGCAGGCGATCGCCTGGTCGCCGGGTGCCAGCCGGGCCGGCGGCCCGTGGACCGAGAAGTAGACGGGCCGGTCGATCCCCAGCACGAACCGGTGGTCGGGTGGCCGCTCCAGGGCGAGGTCGAGCACGGCGGCGCGAACCGGCGGGCCGGCGGCTCGGGCCAACCCTGTGGCGCCGGCGAGCCGCTCGGCCGTCTCGGGACCCCCTGTGGCCACGATGGCGGTCCGGGCCGAGAGGTCCTCGGTCGCCGTCCGGATGGTGAGGTGGGGGGCGTCGCCGAGCACACCGGTGACCGACCCGTTGTGCCGGAACACGACCCCGGCGGCCTCGGCCCTGGCAGTGAGCGCATCGACGAGTTCCTGCCAGCCTCCGTGGAGGTACAGCACGCCGTCGCTGAGCGCCATCGAGAGCTGGCGGATGGCAGCACCGGCGCTGAACATCTCGGGGCAGTCGGCGTAGGTGGCCAGGCGGATGAGGGCGGCCAAAAGGTCATGGACGGCAGGGCGGGCGGTGACCGAGTCGAGCCAGTCGGCCACGGTGACCTCGTCGAGCGGGACCGGGTCGATGCGGGGGAGTCGGGCCAGCAGGGCGCCGACCGCCAGCTTCTCGACCGGCGACAGGAGCGACGTGCGCAACAGGGACACCGGCCCGGCGGGGAGCAGGTGGAGCCGGTCGTCGTAGAGGCCTCGGGTGCCCCTGGTCGGGGGCGCCTCGCCTTCGACCGGGATACCGAGTTTCCGAAACGCCCGGCGGGCATGGCCGTCGACGTAGAGGGCGTGTGGGCCCTGGTTCACGAGGTGGTCGCCGAGCAGCGATGTGCGGGCCCGACCACCGGGTGCCCCGAGACCGTCCAGTACGACGACCGACCGTCTGGCATCGGCCAGTCGGTTGGCGGCGGTCAGCCCGGCCAGGCCGGCCCCGATCACCGCAGTGTCGAAGGTGTGATTGCTTGGCGTGTCCACGGTCCCCTCGTCGGTCTCGGGTGTCTGGTGAGGCCCAGAGTCTGGCATTCCGGTCGTCCCGGGTGGGGATCGAACGATCAGGGGAACAGGCCGTCGAGCGCGGACGCCACGGAGACGTCGGCTGGGGCATCGGACCCGCTGAGGTGGCCGAGCCAGGTGAGGCTGACCCAGCCGTCCATGACGGCGCCGCCGTCGGTGTCGGGGTCGAGGGGCAACGCCTCGCCCCAGTCCATCCGGACCCGGTAGGAGCCCTCGTGGCCCTGCTTGGGCTCGAGGCCGGCGGTGCTCAGCGAGCGGGGCGGGTGTGCTCCGACGGGTGTCTCCTTCCAGCCCCGCATCTGGTCGATCGGCAGGTTGGGCACGTTCAGGTTGAGGACCGACGGCTGGGCCGGCGGGTCGGTGACGATCGCCCCGACCGCCACGGCGGCGATCTCGGCGGCGCTGTCCCAGCGCTGGTCCGCGAGCGTTTCCTCTCCGCCCTGGCCTTCGATGCCCCAGCCCGTGACGGCCTGGCTGACCGCCACGCCGGTGATGCCGCCGTTGCGTGCGGTCAGGGCCGCCCCGACCGTTCCCGAGTGATAGACGGAGCGTCCGACGTTGCTGCCGGGGTTGATGCCGGCGACGACGAGGTCGAACGGGTCGCCGAAGAGTCCGATCCGGCTGTAGATGACGCACAGGCCGGGCGGTCCGCTGACCGACCAGGCTCTGTCGATGCCGTCGATCCGGGCCTCGTGGACCTCGGGGCGGATCAGGTGCAGCGCACCGAGCGAGGCGCCGGCGCCCGAGTACTCCTGGTCGGGGGCCACCACGGTGACGTCGCCGAGGGGCCGCATCGCACGGGCGAGGACGTGCAGGCCGACCGAGTCGATGCCGTCGTCGTTGGTGACCAGTATTCGCATGCCGGCGAACGTACCGGGGGTGTGGGGCCGACGCCCCAGCGGCCAGCGGGAGCGCTCAGGTCAGGTGCCCAGGCGTGCGCTGAGCGTCTCCCACTCGGACATCAGGGCGGCGGCGCGGTCGCGGGCGACATCGTGTGCGGCGACCGCGGAGTTGACGGCCTCCTGGTCGGAGTAGAGGTCGGGGTCGGCGAGCACCGCCTGGGTGGCGAGCACCTCGGCTTCTGCCTCCTCCCATGCCTTCTCAGCGCGCTCGAGACGCTTGCGGAGCGCATGGTCCGGGTCCCTCGTCTTCGGAGCCTTCTTCGACTTCGGTTGGGGCGCCTGTCGTTCGGGCTTCGGCGCAGGCTTGGGCTTCGGGGCCGCCTGGGTCGGATAGAGCACCTGGTCGGGGACGCCCTCGTGGAGCACGGCCCGGCCGTCCCGGACCTCGACGAGGGCGTCGGCCACCGAACGGATGAGGTGCCGGTCGTGGGTGATGAGCACGACGGTGCCGGGATAGGCGAGGAGCGCATCCTCGAGCACGTCGCAGCTGGGGAGGTCGAGGTGGTTGGTCGGCTCATCGAGCACCAGCAGGTTCACCGGCACGGCAAGCGCCTTGGCGAGGGCGAGGCGGGTCTGCTCGCCACCCGAGAGGTCGCCCACCAGGCGGTCGACGGCATCGCCGCGGAACCCGAACGACGCCAGGTAGGTGCGCAGGTTGCGGTTGCCCTGTTCGACGCCGGGGACCGTCCGTGCCTCCTCGAGAACCGTGCGGCGGTCGTCGAGGACCTCTGCCTGCAGTTGGTCGAAGGTGGACAGGTCGACGTTGGTCCCGAGGGTGACCCGACCTGCGAGCGGCGTCAACCGGTCGGTCATGAGCTTCACGAGCGTGGTCTTGCCGGCGCCGTTGGGTCCCACGAGGGCGACGGTGCGTCCCCTTTCGATGGTGAACGTGACGTCGGTGAGCACGATCTCGCCGTCGCCGTCGTCGTAGCCGGCGGTCACGCCGTCGAACTCGGCGACCACCCGCGACGAACGTCGGGGTGCCGGGAAGCCGAAGCGGGTCCTCGCGTCGGCGGGTTCGTCGATGACGATGCGGTCGAGCTTCTCGAGGGCCTTCACACGGCTCTGCACCTGGCGGGACTTGGTGGCCTTGTAGCGGAAGCGTTCGATGAAGCGCTCGGTGTGGGCGACGCGGCGGGACTGCTGGGCGGCGGCGGCCCGCTGGGCGGCCAGCCTTTCCTCGCGCGCCAGCACGAACTCGGCGAAGCCCCCGACGTACTCGGTGATCCGGTTGCCGGACAACTCGAGGATGCGGTTGGCGACGGCGTCGATGAAGTCGCGGTCGTGGCTGACGAACAGCAGGCCCCTGGGCCAGGCCGCGAGCTGCTGCTCGAGCCAGGCCACGGAGTCGACGTCGAGGTGGTTGGTCGGTTCGTCCATGACCAGCAGGTCGGGGGCGGACAGCAGCAGGCGGGCCAGCGCCACCCGCATGCGCCAGCCGCCGGACATCTCGCCCATGGGCCGGCCGTGGTCGGCGGGGTCGAAACCCAGGCCGGACAGGATGCGGTGGGCCTCGGCCTCGACGGCATAGCCGCCGAGTTGTTCGAATCGGGACTGGGCCTCGCCGTAGGCGGCCAGCAGGCGTGCCGTCTCTGCGCCCGATGCCTCGGCCAGCCGGTGGCCGAGTGCCTCGATCTCGTGGGCGAGCCCGGTCACCGCCTCGGCGCCCAGCATCACCTGCTGGAAGACCGTGCGACCGGTCTCGGTGGGCAGTTCCTGGGGCAGGTAGCCGATGCGCAGGTCCTTGGGGCGGTGGACGGCGCCGCTGTCCGGCTCCTGGAGGCCGACCAGCACCTCGATCAGCGTGGTCTTGCCGGTGCCGTTGCCGCCGACGAGGGCGATCCGGCGGCCGTCGCCGAGCCTGAGGGAGACATCCTCGAAGAGGGTGCGGGGCCCGAACGAGCGGGAGAGGCCGGAGGCGGTCAGCACGGGGCGAGGGTAGCCAGCACCCGGTGGGGCACCGGGTGGAAGGCGCTTGTCAGCGGGCTGGTGGGTCCCAGCGGATGACCGCTGCGGCCGATGTCATGCCGGCGCCGAAGCCGACGAGCAGCAGCAGGTCGCCGTGCTGGACCCGTCCGGCGTCGATGGCGTCGACCATCGCCAACGGGATCGAGGCGGCCGAGGTGTTGCCCGTGCGGTGCAGCACCATGGCGGTCCGGTCCATGGGCAGGCCGAGGCGCTTGATGGCGGCCTCGATGATGCGGACGTTGGCCTGATGGGGGATGACGAGTGCGATGTCGTCGGTGGTGACGCCGGCCCGGTCCATCGACTTCCTGGCGGCGCTCTCCATGGCGAGCACGGCCTTGCGGAAGACCTCCTGGCCGTTCATGACGATGTTGCCGCCGTGGTCGCAGTAGAGGATCCCGGCTGTCGATCCGTCGGACATGAGGTCCCAGCCCAGCAGTGTGGGCTCGTCGGCGCTGCGTTCGATGACGACGGCTCCGGCTCCGTCGCCGAACAGCACGCACGTGCCGCGGTCCTCCCAGTCGACGATTCCCGAGAGGGCATCGGCACCGATCAGCAGCACCCGGTCGAGGCCGCCCTCGATGTACTGCATGGCGGTGACGAGCCCGTAGACGAAGCCCGAGCAGACGGCGTTGAGGTCCATGGCGCCGCAGGTCAGGCCCAGGCTGTGCTGGACGACCGAGGCGCTGGCGGGGAACCGCTGGTCGGAGGTCGTGGTGGCCAGCAGCAGCAGGTCGATGTCCTCGGGGGCGACGCCTGCCATCGCCAAGGCGGACTTTCCGGCCTCGGTGGACATCGTCGTGACGATGCCGCCGACGTGGCGGGAGCTGATCCCGGTGCGCTCGCGGATCCACTCATCGGTGGTGTCGACGATCCCGGCCAGCTCGTCGTTGGTGAGCACCTTCTCGGGGAGGTGGGTGGCCCACCCGGTGATCCGGCCGTGCGGCATGTGGAGGTGCTCCGTGGTCGAAGGCACCGATCCGGCGGATCGGCCCTGCGACACGGTACCGGGCGGGAGCGGTCACTGGGGCCGGGGTTAGGGTCGCCGGGTCATGGCCACGGATCATCAGGAAGCAGCGCTCGACGACGGGTTCGACGACCACG
>CAJXIS010000128.1 GCA_913054115.1 uncultured Acidimicrobiaceae bacterium
CGTGCGGCACCGTCGGCCGTACCGCCCTCACATAGTGCCGACGAGTCGTAGCCACGCTCGAATGCCCCAACAAGTCAGCCACACATTCGAGATGCACACCCGCATCCACCAACAAACTCCCCGCCGTACGACGCAGGTCATACAGGGTCAGGGGCGGCAGGCCGGCGGTCTCGCAGAGCTGCCTGAGAGCCCTCCTGAGGTTCCTGTGACCCTGCGGGGTGCCCTTGGTGGACAGGAACACGAGGTCCCGCCAAGGACCCTCTGAGGGGCTTTGGCGGGACCGTCGATGAGCGCTCAGGGACTCCGCGACGAACGTCGGAGCGTCGAGTGAACGTGCACTGTTGTGCGTCTTCAACGCACCCAGGTACATGCCGTCTGGACCCTTGCGCAGGTAAGACCTGACGTGGATGACAGCAGGTTCGACGTCGAGGTCGACGCACTGCCATGTCAATGCCAGAGCCTCTCCAGGCCGTAGTCCGACGCCGAGCATCACCGACCACAAGGCGTGCAGACGATCGCCCTCAGCGGCCTTGAGGAGCCGCTGAGCCTGTTCTGGTGACAGCACCGAACCAGCCCTGACAGGCGATGACGCTGGGCAGGTGGAGAGTTGGGCGGGGTTCCAGTCGAGGCGTCGGTTGCGTTGCGCCCACCTGTACGCCTGAGCCAAGACGTTGCGTTGCATCGCCACGTAGCGGCTCGACAGCCTCTCGGACTGTCGAGCCAGGAACCGTTCGACGTCGTCCACACTCACGCCGAGAGCGAGACAGGCACCGAACTCTGCGTCGAGATGCCGTCCACACAGTGCGTACAACTCGACCGTCGAAACAGCCAACTGACCCGCCTCGAAACGGTGCCTGATCGACTCCTGCAGGTCTCCCAACAGGTCACCGACGGTGAGGTCCTCGGCGGGGACCAGCGCCTCGGATGTCAACCCAGAGAGGAACAGCTCCGCGTCACTCCTCGTGCCAAACGTGCGTCGCAGCCTTCGCCGCCGCCCATCGACACCACGCGGCAACGAGGCCATCGCCACCCACCTGCGTCTCGACCTGTCATAGAAGATCGAACCGTCACCCAGACGTCGCGTCGTGCGCCGTGCCATCTCTTCCGTCCCTTCCGACCTGTCGGCCTGGTAGCCACTTGCTCGCCACTCGGCCCTCCGAAGCGCAACCGGCTCAAAAGCCGCTTGACGCTTCGACTGGTCGAAAAGAACCTCTGAACAGGGAAAACGCGATCGGGGCTGGGGCTACGATGTGGCGCAGTCAGGCAGCGCACCTGCTTTGGGAGCAGGGGGTCGGGAGTTCAAATCTCCCCATCCCGACGCGGTGTCGATCCGGCCCCACGGGTCCTACTGGGAACGACAGAGGAGACAGCCAGCATGAGCGACTTCAGGGAGAACGTCGACAAGCTCAACGTCCGGGGGATCATCATGTCCTCGATGATGACCGCCTTCGGGCTGGTGGTGGCGCTGAGCTGGAAGGACACCATCAAGGCGCTGGTGGGCCGCATCATCCCGAGCGGCGCTGCGAACTCGCTACAGGGTCAGTTCATCACCGCGATCTCCGTGACCCTGCTGGTCATGGTCCTGGCCACCTCCCTCCTGCGGATCAACCGGCGTCTCGAGAAGCAGTGGGAGAAGGTGAGCGACCAGGTGAGCGACCAGATCGAACGGGTCACCGACCTCTTCGACCGCGACTGAACCCTCCCGTCGGACGGCGGTGCCCGACCGGACCCTCCCTGCTCAGGGGGCGGGCAGTGCCTGGCGGGGAAAGCCGGTGACGGTGCTGAGGACCACCCGGGTCGAGGTCTCCTCCACGCCGAGTCGTTCCTTGAAGCCTCGGAGGATGTCGTCCAGGTCGTCGATGGTCCGACACCGGAGCCGCACCTGGTAGTCGAAACGTCCGGTCAGGTGGACGGCGTCGACGACCTCCGGAAGGGCCAGCAGCTCGTCGTCGAGGCCGATGAACAGGACGGACGACGGGAGGCGCACGTCGACGAGTGCGTCGATGGGTCGGCCCACCGCCGTGGGGTCGAGTAGGGCCGTGAACCCCTCGATCACCCCGTCGTCGACGAGGCGACGGAGCCGTTGCGAGGTCGCCGAGAGGCTGAGGTTGGCCAGGTCGGACAGCTCGGTGACCGTCAGGCGACCGTCTCCGACGAGCGCCTGGATGATCTTTCGGTCAATTACATCCATGACGATAGATTCTACTGTAATACACCACTCTGAGGCATGTTTTCCGCAGTTATTTCGTCTCGTCGCCCTCCAGACTGCGGTCATGACACTCATCACCGGATTCCTCAGCGGCCTCGCACTCGTCGCCCCCGTCGGGCCCGTCACGCTCGCCCTGCTCGGCCTCGGCGCCGAACGCGGCCGTCGGGCGGCGTTGGCAGGCGCAGGAGGCGTGGTCTCGGCCGACCTGCTCCTCCTACCGGCCACCCTGCTGGCGGCCGACAGCATCGAGGGCCTCGACCCGTTCGTCTTCCGGCTGGTCGAGATCATCATCGGAGTGGCACTCCTTGCGATGGCGGCATTCGGCCTGCTTCGGACCGACGCAGCACGACGGGCGGTGGCAGGCATCCGCCGGCCCGGCCGGACCCTCTTCGCCGTCGCCCTCTGCAACCCGATGGCGCTCGCCACCTGGGCCGGCCTCGTGCTGGCCCTCCCCGACTCCCTCCGCCAGAACGGCGGACTCGGGCCCTTCTTCGTCGGGATCCTCCTGGCCTCGGCGGTCTGGCACGGCATCCTCGCCCTCGCCGGAGACTGGTTCGGACCCCGGCTCGGCCGACGGGGACATCAGCGCCTGGTGCGTCTGTCGTCTGCCCTCCTCGCACTGGTCGGCACCGTCCTGCTCGTCGGCTGACCCACGAGACGGCCGGCGACAAAAAGCGATCGACCCCCGGTGGCGGGTACCGGGGGCCGATCTGGGGTCGATACCGGGCGCCGCCGCGTCGGCGGGAGAGCGGCGGAGGCCCGTTGACGTACCGGCCCGTTCTGAGGGGCCCAACCGCCGGGATTCGCCAGGACGGGATCCGACGGACCGGACCCGTTGTCTGACCCGAACCTACTCTCCCGGCGGCGGTTTGTCCCGTGAAACTTCGCGGGGCCGCTCCGCCCCGACCTCTGCGGGTCGTCTGGCGACGCATAGGCTCCGCCGCCGTGGAACTTCTCGTCATCCGACACGCACGGCCCGAAGCCGAGTCCCGCACGGACGGCGAGGGCGCCGATCCTCCCCTCTCCGAGCTCGGCCGGCGCCAGGCGCAGGTGACGGCCGACCTGCTCGCCGGAGATGGCGGAGTGCCCATCGACCACATCGCCACCAGCACGATGCGCCGGGCGATCGAGACGGCCACCCCCCTGGCCCGACTGCTCGGCCTCGACCCCGAACACCTGGCCGGCCTCGAGGAATCCGACCGGCATCGGTCCGAATATGTCCCCGCAGAGGAGATGGACGAGAACCACGCCATCGTCCGCGAGTTCCTCGAGGACCGCGAGTCGGTGTTCGGCGGCGACTATCCGGCCTTCCGGCGACGGGTCACGGCTGCCTTCGACGGGATCGTGGAACGCAACCGGGGACGCACCGTCGCCGTGTACTGCCACGGCATGGTGATGGGAGTCTTCCTCCAGACGATCCTCGGCCACGACGACCCGTTCCAGATCCTCCACGACTACTGCGGGATCCTGCGGGTGACCGCCTCGTCGAGCGGGATCCGCACGGTGCGCTGCGTCAACGAGACAGCCCACGTCCGCCACCTGCTGGTCTGAGGGCCGACCTGCCGGAGGAGATCGCTGCCGAAAACCGGCAGCGCCGGTCCCTGCGGACCGGCCCTGACCTGCGTGTACCCCGTACGGGATTCGAACCCGTGTTACCAGGTTGAGAACCTGGCGTCCTGGGCCTCTAGACGAACGGGGCCAGTGACATGCCCACGACCGATGTGACCATCGGGTCCGTGGGCGGCGCTCAGTGTAGCGACGGCCCTTCGGGCCGCCTCTCGCTCGCGAATTTGCTCGGGGGGAAGGACTTGAACCCTCAATGACTGGACCAGAACCAGCTGTGTTGCCAATTACACCACCCCCGAAGGTGGACCCCGGAGGGCGGCGTCAGCGTAACGGCACCTGCCATTCGAGCGACCTGCCCTTCGAGCGACCCCGATTCGAACGATCTGTGCCCGTCGTTCAGGTGCTGTCGGCAGCCGTCCCGGATCCAAGCCTCGCCCGGGCCACCTCGATGCGCCGCAGGACCTCGGAGCGTTCCATGCACTCGGCCATGGTCTCGAACAGCGGCGGGCCGACCGTGCGTCCGGTCACCGCCACGCGGACCGGCGCCTGGGCCTTGCCCAACTTGAGCCCCAGGCCCTCGCCCACCTCGAACACGGCGCCCTTGACCGCCTCGGCCTCCCATGGACAGTCGGCCAGCGCCCTCGCTGCGCCTTCGAGCATCTCGGCGGCCAGGGGTCCGTCGACCATCACCTTCTGCCACGAGTCCGGGTCGTCGACCGGGTCGTCGAGGAACAGAAAGTCGACGAAGCGCACCACGTCGCCGAGCGTGCGCAACTTCTCCTGGACCAGGTCGACCATGCGATCGAAGATGCCCTCGTCGAAGCGTTCGGGAGACCAGGGCGCATCGGCCAGCCACGGGCCGACCCGTTCGACGAAGTCGGGCTTGGCGAGGCCCCGGAGGTGAGTGGCGTTGACGTGCTCGAGCTTGCGGAGGTCAAAAAAGGCGGCGGCCTTGTTGACGTCCTCGATGCGGAACAGGTCGACGATCTCTCCGATCGGCCGGACCTCGACGTCGTCGGGCGGGCCCCAGCCCAGCAGGGCGAGGTAGTTGACCATCGCCTCCGGCAGGTAGCCGCGGTCGCGGAAGTCGCCCATCGCCACGTCGTCGCGCCGCTTGGACAACTTCTGGCGGGACTCGTTGACCAGCAGCGGCAGGTGGGCGTAGGTCGGGTGTGGTGCGCCGATTGCGTCGAGCAGCAGGAGCACCTTGGGCACGCCCGAGAGGAGGTCCTCGCCGCGGATGGCGTGGGTGATGTCCATGTCAGCGTCGTCGACGGCGTTGGCCAACAGGAACATCGGCGACCCGTTCGAGCGCCAGATGACGAAGTCCTCGAGGTCGGAGGTGTCGAACGAGACCTCGCCACGGACGATGTCGTCGAAGGCCACGATGCGGCCCTCGGGCATCCGGAAACGGACGGCCAGCCCGTCGGACAGCGTCGTGCCCCCGACCTCGTGGTTGTCGGCGTCGCAGAGGTAGGCGAGGTCGCGGGCCAACAGGTCCTCGACCACCGCACGATGGCGGTCCCGCCGTTCGGACTGGTAGTAGGGGCCCTCGTCCCAGTCGAGGCCGAGCCACTCGAGCTCGGCGAGCAGCGCCGAGGTCAACTCGGGACGGTTGCGCTCGGCGTCCGTGTCCTCGATCCGCAGCACGAACGTGCCGCCCGTCGAGCGGGCGTGCAGCCAGTTGAACAGCGCCGTGCGGGCGCTGCCGACATGGAGATAGCCCGTCGGAGACGGGGCGAACCTGACTCGGTGCGTCACCGGGCGCAGGGTAGCGGCGAGCGCTGTGAGGCGGCTCAGCCGACGATGGCGTGGCGCAGGATGCCCGCCACCGTGGCCACGAGGACGTCGTGGTCGACGCCCCACCGCTCGAGCCCCGGCCGATGGTTGGCGACGTGGGCCAGCATGGCGATGACGACGCCGGCGGTTGCCCTTGGATCCATGTCGCTGCCGTACTGCTCGACCAGTTCCATGAGGGCTTCGGTGGCGCCGTTGAGGAGCCAGGTCCGCAGGTCGCGGAAGCGGAAGTCGCCCTCCATCGATGCCAGGTCGAGCACCTTGAGGATCGCCCGGTGGTCGGTCCAGAAGGTGAGGAACCCATCGACCACCTCGAAGGCGGCGCCGTCTGGGTCGCCCGACCAGTCGCGACCCTTGATCAGGAACTGCAGTTCCTCGTGCCATGCCTCGGTCAGGACCGCCGCCTGGACGAGGACAGCCGATTCGGCGTCCGGGAAGTACTGGTAGAAGGTGGCTGGCGAGGTGCCGGCGGCGCGGGCGATGTCGATGACCTTGAGATCCCGGTAGCCGCACGACCCCAGCTGCTCGGCGGTCGCGTCGAGGAGCCGTTGCCGGGTGGCGAGTCCGCGGCGTCCCGGCATGCGGCCGTCGGCGGCCCGTTCGTCGAGCCCTACGACGAGATCCTCGCCGGGACCGGACTCCGTGTCACTCGTCGGGTCGTCGCTCATGCGACCACTGTAGGCCTGACGGTCCGTCAGATAAGTACGTGGGCGCTGTCGAACCCGAGGTCAGCCGCCGGCGCCCCGACGGGCCGGGCCCTCGGCGCTGCGGCGTGCAGTTGCCGGTACCCGGCCGGAACCGGTCCGCCCCGTGCCAACCACCGGGCCACGCCGGCCAGCGGCACGTCGAGCAGCACGCCCCGACCGTCGTCGAGGGCGGCGAGCACGGCCGCCGCAGCCACCAGGCCCGTCGCCGGATCGGCGACGGCGTCGGCCACGAAGGCGAGCGGGCCCTCGAGGAAC
>CAJXIS010000129.1 GCA_913054115.1 uncultured Acidimicrobiaceae bacterium
GCTCCAACACCTGGACCGATGCCGATGGCGAGGGGCACACATCGACCTACGACGAGGAGACCGGCTGCACCACCGAGACCCACTCCGAGGGCAACATCAGCACCCGCTGCGACGACGGCACCGGGACGCACACCGATGCCCAGGGCAATGTCTGGAACTGGGAGCGTCCCGAGACAACGCAGGACGAGGCGACCGGTTGCACCACCGAGGCCTACAACGACGGTTCCAGCTTCACGTGGTGCGACGACGGCCGAACGGTCACGGTCGATGCCGACGGCAACGTCGAAGAACGGCTGCCACCCGCAGAGGTCACCAACGACGATGGCTCGGTCACCCGCACCTGGTCGGACGGCACCGTCGAGACCCTCAGGCTGGATGGATCGTCCCGCACGGTCTGGGCCGACGGCACCTGGAAGTCCGTCCAGATCCGACCCGACGGCACCATCGTCGAGACCCACTCTGACGGGTCCCGGACCGCGATCCGACCCGACGGCACCCGTGCCCACACCAACTCCTTCGGGCAGACCTCCTCCTCGGTCCAACTCGGGGGCGACGAGGTCGGTGGCAGCGTCACGACATACGAGGACGGCAGCGAATACCTCGACTACGGCGACGGACAGCGCACGTGGCGCGCCGCCTCCGGCTTCACCTTCGAGGTCACCATCGACCAGTCCAGCGGCGACCGCATCACCACCGCCTCCGACGGGTCCCGTCGGGTCGAGCGCACCGACGGCAGCTTCGACCACCAGTACGCCGACGGCTCGGTGGATACCGGAACCCTCGACGAGGGCGGCAACCTGATAATCCGCAGTGCCGACGGGACCACCGCCGTGGAGTACGCCGACGGCACTGAGAGCTGGACGGACCCCTGGGGGCTCAACAGCCAGACAGTGGTCGCCGAGGACGGCGGCCGCTACACGGTATTCAGCGACGGCTGGACAGAATCCGAGTCGCCGGACGGCCGCACTCTCATCCGCACCAGCCCCAACGGTGCGACCGAGACGCGCACAACCTTCGCCGACGGCACCATCCAGATCGACTACCCCGGCGGTGGGATCTCCCGCTTCGACCCGGCGACAGGTGGGGGCTCCTACACCGAGGCGAACGGCTCCGTGTTCCTGCTGCGCCTGCTCGACGACGGCACGATCGTGGGGACCGACTCACGCGGTCGGGTGATCGAGCACAACCCGATGACCGGAGCGACCCGCATGGTCGGGGCCGACGGCACCGGACAGGCCACGACCCGGCTGGAGGACGGCTCCTACCGGGCGGTCCTCGCCGACGGCACCGAGATCGTGACCGCCCCCGACGGCTCGCAGGTCGTGACCGCCCCCGACGGCTCGACCACCGAGACGACGATGACCGACGACGGCTGGGTCGCCCAGCAGGGAGACGGCACGACGGTCACCAGCTCCATGGCCGACGACGGCTCCACCGAGGTCGCCTACGATTACGAGGCCGGTGCGGGCGGAATCAGTTCGATCGCACGCAACCCGGGTGAGGGGACCATGCAGGTCGTGCTCGGCAACGGCGTCACCCTCGACATCACCGTCGAGGACGACGGGTCGATCATCGTCGTCGGACCGGGCTTCGAGCGGACGTTCGATCCGGGATCCGGCATCGCCGGTCGCGTGCAGACCGCCCTCGCTGAGGACGGCTCCACAACCGTGTCCACCGAGTCCGGCACGACATCGACGGTGTCCGCCGACGGAAGCACCATGACCGTCGAATCCTCCGACGGATCGACGGCGGTCGCCGTCAAGGACAGCGGGGGCGTCACCGTCGATGTGGACGGCGTCACCTACACGTACTCCTTCGACTGAGGCGCCTCCGACTGCACGCTACGAGGGTGCCCGCAACGACCAGGGGCCGCGGTCGAGCAAGGCCGCAACGAACAGGAGCACACCGCCGACGGCGATCACCAGCAGGCCCGAACCGACCCTGAACTCGAATCCCTCGATCGGCGACAACCCGCGCACGTCTCCGATCTCGAGTCCGGCCAGAAGCAGCAGAACAGCACCGGCGGCGAGCAGCACCAGCTTCACGACCAGCCCGCGCACACCGATCCAGAGTGCACCGGTGGCGCCCGCACCGGCCAGTCCGAGGACAAGCACCAGCACGGCATCGCCTGCCTGGTCCCAGCCGATCTCGGACACGGTTCCAGCCCCCTCGGCGACGACCCAGGGCAGGAATGTCCCGATGATGGCGAGGACAACGCCTGCGGATGCGACGAGGGAGGCCAACAGGTTCGGCTCCGGGCGCTCGGGACGCCGCGACACGACGGGCTGCTGCGGTGCCATCGGCGGCGGGTCGCCGGGCCGCACCGCGGAGATGCCCATCGGCGGCGTGTGCGGCAGCGGAGGGCTGTCGTGCCCCGACCGGTCACCCTCCGGTTGACCGTGGGTCTCGACCTCGTCCGACATGGCGTTCATCCCTCTGATCCCTCGGATCGGACGCCTCGGCCCTCGGTGATGGGCCGCCCCGATCGTTGAGCACCGGGCGGGATTTGAACCCGCGGCTTTACGGCTTTGCAGGCCGTTCCCTTGGTCCGCTCGGGCACCGGTGCCTGCTCCAGCCAGGAGCGGGAGCGGACGTCATGGTATCGGCGGCGCGCCCCGGCGTGCCGTCCACTGCGGTCATCGGTACCCGCTGTGACAGGCTGCCGGCCGTGAACCCACGATCGGCGCAGGAACTGCTCGCTCCCCTCGCCACCCAGCAGACCGACCTCGGATCCGGTCGCCGTCTCATCGAGACCTACACGATGGAGGGGCTGCTCGGGTTGCTCTGGCACGGGCCGCTCGACGCCGAGGACGTGGTGTTGTGCGCCGCCGGCGGGATGGGCGGCTACCTCGGGCCGGCCGACGGCCTCTACACGCACCTCGGCTCGACGCTTCCCGCTACCGGTATCGCCGTCGTCTGCGTCGACTACCGCCGGCCCAGCCACCTCGAGCCGTCGCTGCTGGACCTGGCGGCCACGGCCGACCGGGCCGTGCAGCAGGGAGCGCGCCGGTTCGTCATCCTCGGGCACTCGTTCGGCGGTGCGGTGGCGATCCAGGCGGGCTGCGCCCTCGGCCCCTACTGCGCGGGTGTCGCCACCTTCGCCACGCAGAGCGCCGGCTGCGAGCACGCATCCCAACTAGCGGCCCCACTCCTCCTGCTGCATGGTGGGCAGGACAGGATCCTCGGCCCCGAGAACAGCGAGATCGTGCGGTCCCTGGCCGGGCAGGGCGACCTCCGGGTGTTCGACGGTGCCGACCACCTGCTCACCGGGGTGGCCGACGAACTCCGCGACCTGATGGCTGCCTGGATCCCGGAACGGCTCGCCGAACACCGGGCCGCCTGACATCCCGGTCCCCGGTCAGGATTCGGGCGGCTTCTCCTCGGCCAACTTGACCGTGCAGGTGCCCTGGGCCACGGCGACGAGCCGTCCCTCGTTCTCGATCCGGATCGACACCACGGCCAGGCGCTTCGACATGGACACGATCTCGGCGGTCGCCCGGCAGGTACCGCCGCTGATCGGGCGCAGGTAGTTCACCTTGAACTCGGTGGTCGCCGCCCACGACCGGGGGGGCATGACCGGATAGAGAACCATGCCGAGGCAGTGGTCGCACAGTGCCGCCAGGCAGCCACCGTGCATGTTGCCGATGAAGGTGATCAGGTCGTCGCGCACCTCGAACTCGACGACCATCCGGCCGGCCTCCGCCTCGACCACGACCAGGCCGAGGTACCCGTCGATGCCGCCCTCCGCCTTCCGGCCGACGACCAGGTCGACGAAGCCGGGGTTCACCAGTTCCAGTTCGGGGCCGTTCATTGCTCCACTCTCTCCTCGGGGCCGCACCCGTCTGGCGGCCACGGCTCCATGCCGTCGTCGAGCGGCACGTCGAGGCTCTTGAGCAGCCGGGCGAACAGGCCCCAGTTGCCGATGGCCACGACCAGCTCGACCAGCAATGCCTCATCGAGGTGCTCGGCGCAGGTCGCCCAGGTGGCGTCGCCGATGGCGCCGTGCGCGAGGGTCTCGTCGGTGGCTGCAAGGACGGCCCGCTCGACAGGTCCGAATCCGTCGTACGCCTCCCAGTCGCGCACCCCGACGAGATCCGCCTCGTCGACGCCGAGGGCGAGCGCCACGTGCCAGTGCTGGGTCCACTCGTAGACGGCACCGCTCACCCAGCCGATGCGCATGATCACGAGCTCACGCAGGCGCTGATCGAGGTCGCCCTTCCAGAGCAGGCGGTGGAGCAGGCCGTTGATGGCGGCCGTCGATGCCGGGTCGTGGAGCAGGACCCGGAACACGTTGAGGTCCGCCATCATCTCCGGAACACCCACCTCGGCAGCCCGTGCGCGGGCCTCGTCGATGTCGAGCATCGGGATTCGCCCTCCCCCGGCGCCTCGCCCACTTCCCTGTTGCATGCGTCCCCCGAACTCTTTCCTCGGCCGTGCGGCTCGTACGCTAGGCAGCCGGGAGAGGCCGAGCATGACCGAACGACCACCAACATCACGGGCACTGGTGCTGACCGCGCCCCGCATGCTCGAGTTCCGCGACTTCTCCGTTCCGGCTCCCTCCCCCGACTCGGCACTCCTCGAGGTCGAGGCGTGTGGCCTCTGCGGCACCGACCACGAATTGTTCACCGGCCGCCTTCCGATCCGGACCCCCCTCGTCCCCGGCCACGAGACCGTCGGCGTGCTCGTCGAGGTCGGCGACGCCGCCGCCGAGGCCTGGGGGGTCACCGTCGGCGACCGGGTGGCCGTCGAGTGTTTCCAGTCGTGCCGCACCTGCGATCCCTGTCGTGCCGGTGCCTACCGGCGTTGCACCACCAACGGCCTGCGAACCGCCTACGGGCTCTCCCCGCTCGATCTCGCCCCGGAGCTCTCCGGTGGCTGGGCCGAACACCACTGGCTGGGTCCCGACTCGATGGTGCTGCCGGTGCCCGACGGCCTCGACCCCGTCGATGCCACGCTCTTCAACCCGGTGGGTGCCGGGATCCGCTGGGGGGCCGAACTGCCTGGGACCGGTCCCGGCGACATCGTCGCCGTCCTGGGTCCCGGGATCCGGGGGCTGGCAGCGGCTGCCGCCGCCAAGGAGGCCGGAGCCGACTTCGTGATGGTCACCGGCAAGGGGGCCAACGACCGGCCACGACTCGATGCGGCCGCCGGCTTCGGCGCCGACCTGGCGGTCGACATCGACGAGCAGGACCCCGTCGCTGCCCTGCGTGCGGCGACCGGTGGACCCGGTGCGAGCGTCGTCGTGGACGTGACCGCCAACGCCCCCGATGCCCTCGGGCAGGCCGTCCGCATGTCCGCCCCCGAGGCCCGCATCGTGCTGGCCGGCACCCGCAACAGCACGGAGACCCCGGGCTTCGACCCGGACCACATCGTCTTCAAGGAGTTGCGCCTGATTGGCGCCCTCGGCGTGGATGCACCCGCGTACCTGGCAGCCCTCGACCTGCTCGCCGGCGACCGCTACCCGTTCCGCACCGTCCCACGCCGCGTCGAGCCGTTGGAGGGGGCCGCCGAACTGCTCGCCACCATGGCGGGCGAAGGCGACGCTCCCCCACCTGTCCATGCCGTCCTCGTGCCATGACCGACTTCGATCCGTACGCGCAGACCAGCGGCCCCATCATCGAGGGCATGGGACGCGCGCCGCGTGCCGAGAGGAGGCGGCGTCGAGACCGTGGGCACCCCGCAGTTGCCCCACCGGCCGGGACCGCCGCGCCCCTCTTCGACCCCGGCGACCACGTCGACGCCGGCTTCGGGCGCCGCCTCGGCGCCTTCATCCTCGACTGGCTCATCATCTTCATCCCGGGCAGCTCACTGTCGTCGTTCGTGCAGCTGTTCCTTGCGAAGGAACCCGGGACCTGCGAGAGGGTCGACGGCACGACCTACCCATGCGACGTCCTCACCAGCGACTCGGAGGGCATCCACGGGTTGTTCCTGCTCGTGCTACTCCTGTTCATCGTGTTCTTCTACTTCGGCCACCTCGAAGGCCGAAGGGGTGGCACCCCCGGCAAGCGGATCGCCGGCCTACGGGTCATCCGGGCGGACACCGGCGGGCCCATCGGGATGGGGCGGGCGATCGGTCGTTGGTGCGTGCGGTTCGTCTCCGCCGCGCCGATCTTCCTCGGCTACCTCTGGATGCTCTGGGACGACGACAAACAGACCTGGCACGACAAGGTGGTCCGCAGCCGGGTCGTTGTGAGGTGAGGCTGCGTTCTACGCTCCGCCCATGAGCGGATCAGAGTACGCACCGAGCCCCTGGGATTTCGTCGCCGACCACGTCAAGCGCTACCTCGCCTCCGACGGTGAGGACGGCTACGAGATGGAGGGAGCCCCCTGCATCATCCTCACCACGACCGGCCGCCGTACGGGCAAGGTCCGCCGCACACCGCTGATCCGGGTCCACGACGGCGAGCACTACCTGGTCGTCGCCTCGCTGGGAGGGGCACCCCAGCACCCCGTCTGGTACCTGAACCTCCTGGCCGACCCCGAGGTCACGCTCCAGGACCGGGGCGAGTTGCACGAGCTCGTTGCCAGGAC
>CAJXIS010000130.1 GCA_913054115.1 uncultured Acidimicrobiaceae bacterium
TGGCGACTTGATGTTGCTGCAACCGGACGGCAACGAAGAGGTCCTCGTCGCCGGTGAGCCGCCAGTAGCCCGAGGCCGACACCCCGACCTCGAGGTCGGTGACCTCGGTCAGGAACAGGAACGGCGACCGGTGCGGGATGACCGCCTCCGGTACGGGCAGCGGCTCGGTCATGGGCCCGGCCATGAAATCCACCGACTTGTACGCGGGTGGGAATCAGGTAGGCGCCCGTTCAGGCGCTGATGCGTCCTCACCGGATCTCCTGCCGGACGAGACCCCGCCACCCCGAGCCGGCGTGGCGCACAACGCCACCAGCCGGTCGAGACGGGAGAGGGTGATCGGTAACCGACCTACCAGGTGGGTGCGGCAGGTGCGGCGGGCTCGGCAGGTGCGGCGGGCTCGGCTCTGGGCGCTGCGCTGCCACTGGCGACGGCGCTCTTGAGTTTGGCGCCGGCCTTGATCTTGACGGCGGCCTTTGAGGGCACGTCGATCGGGGCACCGGTCTGTGGGTTACGTGCCGTACGGGCTGCACGGATCGTGTGCTCGAAGGACATCCACCCGGACACCGCCACCTTGCCGCCGTCTGCGACCGTGGTGGCCACGACATCGCAGAAGGCATCCAGACATGCACCCGCATCCTTGTTCGACACCCCCGCCTGCTCGGCGATTGCGGCGATCAGTTCGCTCTTGTTCATCGACCTGCTCCCTTCCTGGGACTCTCGATGCCGGCGGCGGTCCCGTCGGCAATCGTGGTCAAATGACATACGACCCGGTTTTCGGACCAATGTCAAGCATTTCCGCCTTTGGGACCCTTGCAATGACAGGCTTCTCAAACCCACGACGGCCCCGAAAACGAATCACAAGGGTCCGCGACGGGCCCCTCTGACCCCTCAGGAGGCGTCGAGGGCCGCTCGGAATTCGGCCACCAACTCCGCCACACCGGCCGGACCGGCTCCGTCGAGCATGCGCTGGACCACCGCAGATCCGACGACGACGCCGTCGCCGGCCGCCGAGGCCTCCACCGCCTGCCCTGGCGTTCCGACACCGACGCCGACCAGAACCGGCAGGTCGGTCACCTGCTTCAGCCGTGCCGCGATGATCGAGGCGCTGGCGGCCAACTCGGCACGGACGCCGGTCACGCCGAGGAGGCCCACGCCGTACACGAACCCGCGGGATCGTGCGCAGACCCGGGACAGGCGTTCATCGGAGGCGGTGGGCGCTGCCAGCAGGATCGTCTCGATGCCTACGTCGTCGGCGGCCTCCACCCAGGGGCCGGTCTCCTCGAGCGGCAGGTCCGGAAGGATGCAACCCGAGACGCCGGCATCGACGAGGGACGCTGCGAACCTCTCGAGGCCCGCCCGGAAGGCGATGTTGTAATACGTCATGACCGCCAGGGGTACGCCGGCATCGATGCCGCGTACCTGGTCCAGGATGCTCGTCGGCGTGGCGCCCGAGGCAAGCGCCCGGTCGTTCGCCGCCTGGATGGTCGGTCCGTCCATGACAGGGTCGGAGAACGGGACACCGATCTCGATGACGTCGGCTCCGGCGTCGGCGACGGCCCGCACCGTGTCCGTCCAGTCGTCGCCGAGGCCGCCCGTCACATAGGCGACGAGCGCCTTGCCGCCGGCCGCACGACGGTTCCGCAGGGCGGTCTCGACCGGACCGGGCATCACTGCCCCTCCCCGCCCAGGATGTCCATCATCTGGGCGACGTCCTTGTCGCCCCGGCCGGACAGGTTCAGCACCACGGACTTCCCCGCCAGCGATGCACGGTCCCGCGACACCCACGCCAGGGCATGCGCCGGCTCGAGGGCCGGGATGATCCCCTCCGTGCGACTCAGGAGCTGGAAGGCGACGACCACCTCGGCGTCGGTGACGCTTTCGTAGCGGGCACGACCGATGGAGGCCAGGTAGCTGTGTTCGGGACCCACGCCCGGATAGTCGAGTCCGGCGCTGATGGACTCGGCCTCGATGACCTGGCCGAACTCGTCCTGCATGAGATACGACTGCGAACCGTGCACCACCCCGGGGACACCACTTCCGACGGCTGCCCCGCCTGCCGGTTCGACGCCGACCAACTCGGTGTCGTCGTCCACGAACCCGGAGAAGATCCCGATGGCGTTCGATCCGCCACCCACGCAGGCCGTGACCACGTCGGGAGTGGTGCCCAGGATGGCCTCGCTCTGTTCCCGGGCCTCACGCCCCAGGACCTCGTGGAACTTGCGCACCATCCAGGGGTACGGGTGGGGGCCCATCACGGACCCGAGGCAGTAGTGCGAATCCTCGACGCTGGCGACCCAGTCCCGCATCGCCTCGTTGATGGCGTCTTTGAGGGTTCGGCTGCCGCTCATGGCCGTCTTGACCTCTGCGCCGAGCAGCTTCATGCGGAAGACGTTGAGTTCCTGACGTCCGATGTCGACCTCGCCCATGTAGACGCAGCACTCCATGCCGAGGAGCGCTGCCGCCGTGGCGGTCGCGACACCGTGCTGGCCGGCTCCGGTCTCGGCGACCAGTCGTGTCTTGCCCATCCGCTGGGCCAGCAGCGCCTGGCCCAGGACGTTGTTGATCTTGTGGGAACCCGTGTGGTTGAGGTCCTCACGCTTGAGGAGGAGGCGGCAGCCGAGTTCCTCGGAGAGGTTTTCGCACTCGGTCATGGGCGACGGGCGCCCGGCGTAGTCGGCCAGGAGTCCGTCGAGCCGTGCCCGGTATGCCGGATCGTCCCATGCCTCACGGAAGGCCGCCTCGAGCTCCTCGCACGCCGGTACCAGGGTCTCGGGGACGTACCGGCCCCCGAACTCGCCGAACCGCCCCTCGGGCGTCGGGTCGCTCAACCCCACGATTCATCCTTCCAGTCGAACGGTCGACGCTCGCCGCCGTCGTAGTCCTCGAACTGCACGGAGCGTGCTGCTTCGAGGAAGGCGCGGAGGAGCCGCGGATCCTTGCGGCCGGACTCGGCCTCCACGCCGCTCGAGACGTCGACCCCGAACGGGCGGACCTTGGTGATGGCCCTGGCGACATTTTCGGGATCGAGGCCGCCCGCGAGGATGACCGGTCGATTGCTCGGAGCGCCTTCTGCCAGGGACCAGTCGAACACCGTGCCGGATCCCGGGACCGGCGAATCGAGCAGGATCAGATCGGCACCGAAGTCGTCGATGCGACGGAGGTCCGGAGATCCGGCCGGCAATGCCCTGATGGTGACCGGCACACGCTCGGCGATCCACCGGCAGGTCTCCGGCGACTCGTTGCCATGGAGCTGGGCAACCCGCAGGCCGATGGTGTTCACGACCTCGACGACCCGTTCCCTGCCCTGGTCGCGGAAGACGCCGACGGTCATGATCTCCGGGGGAAGCTGCCGGACGATGTCGCGGACGATCGGAGCAGCCACCTGCCGCTTCGAGGGAGCGAAGACGAAGCCGACGGCGTCGGCGCCGAGCGCCGTGGCGAGGAGAGCGTCCTCCTGGTTGGTGATCCCACAGATCTTGACGAACACGGTGCGACGCTACTCCCCGTCCGGAACCGGCAGTCGGCCGAACGACGCCAGCCGGAGCGCCGCCACCGCTGCCTGCCGATCCTCCGCCATGACCACCGACTCCCCCACCAGCACGGCGTCGTACCCGGCCGCTGCGAGGTCGGCTGCATCCTCCGGCCCCGAGATCCCCGACTCGGCCACCGAGCGCACACCCGAAGGAATCGCTGCGGCGACCCGCTTCGCCCTGGCGGTGTCCACCTCGAACGTGAGCAGGTCTCTCTGGTTGACGCCGACGAGGGCCGCTCCGAACCCGAGCGCCCGTTCGAGTTCGGCTTCGTCGTGCACCTCGACGAGGGCGTCCATCCCGAGATCGACGGCAAGGGCTGCGAAGTCACGCAGCTCGGGGTCATCGAGGGCCACGGCGATCAGCAGCACTGCGTCGGCGCCCATCAGGCGCGCATCGCACACGTCGCGGGCATCGACCGTGAAGTCCTTGCGCAGGACCGGCAGGCCGCTGGCGGCTCGTGCCGACTGCAGGTCTTCCGGCGAACCGCCGAACCATGCGTGATCCGTGAGCACGGAGAGGCACGAGGCTCCTCCTGCGGCGTACGAGGCGCCCACCTCGGCCGGGTCGAGGTCGGTCGCCAGGTCGCCCTTCGAAGGAGAACGTCGCTTGACTTCGGCGATGACGGCCAGCTCACCCTCGGGTCGATCGTCGATCGCTGCAGCGAAACCCCTCGTCGGCGGACAGGAACGGGCCTGCTCGACGAGCTTCTCGAGGCTGCGGCGGTCCGCTGCCGCCGACGCACGGTGCGCGGCGAGGATTCGATCGAGGTAGGTGGTCACGTCCGGAGGCTACCCACCGTCCGGTCGCCGACTTCCCGGCCTTTTCGGCAACTCAGGCGGTTCGGAGGCGCACGGGCGTGCTCCCGCCCTCCCAGCGGACCTCGGCCTCGTCGAGGTCGAGTGCCGAACGCTTTCGGTAGCCGAGGGCGACGAAGCCGTCTCCGACAGGCACCGTGCTCGTGAGATGGCCGACCTGGCCGTCCGGCGACCAGAGCTGCGCCCCGACGACCGGTGCCTCACCGGAGCCGTCCACCAGGACGAGGCGCGTCGGCGCCCCGGCCGTCCGACTGTCGACGCGGGCCACCAGCTCCTGGCCCGTGTAGCAGCCCTTGGTGAAGTTCACCGACCGCTCGACCTGTCCGGTGGCGCCGGGCATGGTCTCCTGGTCGATCTCACTGCCCATCTCCGGGATCCCAGCAGCGACCCGCACCTGCTCCCATGCCTCGGCGCCGACCTCCTCCACCGCCTCTGGTGGCGAGACCGCCGGCCCCAGCAGGTCGATGGCGGTCACCCCTGCCCAGTCGACGACGACCGCGACCCCGCCGGCCGGGGCCGACGCCTCGGTGCTGCCGATGAGCGTTGCCACCTCCCAGTCGAGCCGTTCGATGGTGCAGTCCGTGCGCAGGAGAAAGCGCCCGAGGCGTGCCTCGAGCACCTCGCCGTGACCTGCATCGACATCGAGCAGGAAGTCGCCATCGCCCCGACGGGTGACCCGCAACCATGCGTCCACCTTGCCGGCCGGCTGGAGGACGAAGGTCCAGGCTGAGGCGCCGTCGGACAGGGCGGCGACGTCCTGGCTGAGTTGGCCCTGGAGGTAGGCCTCGGCGTCCGGCCCGTGGACGGCGACGACCGTGCGGGATCGGCGGACGAACCGCAGGCCGTTCGGTGATCCGTTCATCCGTTGGTCGCCCGTTGGGCGGTCATGCGACGGGCAGCGGGGATCGCCACCAGAAGCGCCCTCGCCTTGTTCTGGCACTCGAGGTGTTCCAACTCCGGGTCGCTGTCCGCCACGATGCCGGCGCCGGCCTGCACCGAGGCCACGCCGTCCCGGACCAGCATCGTCCGGATGGCGATGGCGGTGTCGATGTTCCCGGAGAAGTCGAAATAGCCGACCACGCCCGCATAGGGCCCTCGACGGGTGGGCTCCAGCTCGTCGATGATCTCCATGGCCCGCACCTTGGGCGCTCCGGAAACGGTGCCGGCCGGCAGGGTGGCACGCAGGACGTCGATCGGCGTCACGCCTTCGGCCAGTTCGCCGGAGACCTGGCTCGTCAGGTGCATCACGTGGCTGTAGCGCTCGAGGGTCATCATCTCGTCGACCTGCTCGGTCCCGAATCGGACCACGCGTCCCACGTCGTTGCGGGCGAGGTCCAGGAGCATGAGGTGCTCGGCCCGCTCCTTGGGATCCTCGACCAGCTCGGCCGCCATCCTGCGTTCCTCCGCCTCGGTGCGACCGCGACGCCGGGTCCCGGCGATGGGTCGCGAGATGACCCTGTCCTCGAGGAGTCGCACCATCGGTTCGGGCGATGCGCCCACGACCGTGATGTCGCGGTCCCGCAGGAAGTACATGTACGGGCTCGGGTTGATCTGGCGCAGGACCCGGTACACGTCGAACGGCTCGGCCCCGAGTTCGACGTCGAAGCGTTGGGACAGCACGACCTGGAAGATGTCGCCGGCGAAGATGTGCTCCCGTGCGACCTCCACGGCGGCGCCGTAGCTCTCGGCGCCCATCGTCGACGTGACCTCCGGCGGCTCGTCGGTCGGGTCCGGCGGCACCATCAGGGGTTCGTCGAGTGGGCGGGCGCCATCGGCCGCCAGTTGCTCGACACGGGCGACCGCTTCGTCGTACAGGGCGTCGAGGGTCGCGCCGGTCGCATCGGGGGGAACGGTGACGTTGGCGATCAGGACGGCCCGCTGTCGCCAGTGGTCGATGGCGACCAGCTCGCCGATGACCGCCATCACCGCATCGGGAAATCCCCGGTCGTCGGGTGGAGCGTCGGGAAGGTGTTCGACCTCGCGGACCACGTCGTAGCCCAGATAGCCCATGAGGCCGTTGTGGAGCGGTGGGAGGTCCTCTGCCTCCGGGGTGCTGTGGTGCGCCAGGAGTGCCTCGATGGCGGCCAGGATCCCCTGGTCGGTCGGCACCCCGTCGGGGAGTTCGCCCTCGACCAGAAGCCCGTCGGTCGTCAGGCGCAACGTCAGCG
>CAJXIS010000131.1 GCA_913054115.1 uncultured Acidimicrobiaceae bacterium
TGTGCGGGCGACACGGTCCGGTTGGTACGTCCCAGGTCCAGGACCTGTCCGTTGCCGCCCGACCGGCCACCTACCCGATCCCGCCACCTACAGTCACCACGATGAGCGACCGCTCCTTCCCCGCCGCAGGGCGACCCGCCGCCGACGTCCTAGCCGACCTGGCCGACAAGCAGGCCGGGGACGCCCGTTGGGCCGAGGGCCGCACCTTCGGGCTGGTGTTCGACGGCGGTGACGACGTCCGGGCCGTCGCCGACGAGGCTGCCCGCCTCTACCTCCACGAGAGCGCCCTCAACACGTCGGCCTTCCCGTCGCTGGGGGCGATCCAGTCGGAGCTCTGCGGCTGGATCGCCGGCCTCTTCCACGGACCCGAGGCGGCGGGATTCCTCACCAGCGGTGGCACCGAGAGCATCCTCCTCGCCGTCAAGGCGGCCCGTGAGCGGGCGCTCGCCGAGCGGGGCGTGACCGAGCCCGAGATCGTGCTGGCTGAAAGCGCCCACGCCGCCTTCCACAAGGGCGCCCACCTGTTCGGGCTGACCGTGCGCAGCACCCCGGTCACCGACGACCTGACCGCCGACGTGGGTGCCATGGCCGCCGAGGTCGGGCCGGACACCGCCCTGGTCGTGGCCTCCGCCATGGACTATCCGACCGGGCTGGTCGATCCCGTGCCGGAGATCGCAGCGCTGGCCGCCTCGGTGGGCGCCAGTTGCCACGTCGATGCCTGCATGGGCGGGTTCGTGCTGCCGTTCGCCGAGATGGAGGGCCGCCCCGCCCCGATCTGGGACTTCCGCTCGGCGGGGGTCACCACCATCTCGGCCGACATCCACAAGCTTGGCTACGCACCCAAGGGGGTCTCGGTGCTGCTCCACGCCTCGAGGGAGCTCCGCCGCCATCAGACGTTCGTGTTCGAAAACTGGCTGGGCGGCCTCTACGCCACGCCCAACCTCCAGGGGACCAGGGCGGGGCTCCCGATGGCGGCCGCCTGGGCGGTCGTGTCGCACCTCGGCGCCGAGGGCTACCGCCGTCTGGTCCGGGACACCCTCGACGCCGCCGACCGCATCCGTGCCGGGGTCCGGGCGATCGACGGCCTGGCGCTGCGCGGCGATCCCGTGCACCAGATCCTGACGTTCAGGTCGGACGACGCCGGACTCGACGTCTTCGCCGTGGGCGACGCACTCGCAGCACGGGGCTGGCACATCGACCGCCAGTACCCGCCCGACTGCCTCCACCTCACCGTCAGCAACGGCAACGTTCCCGTCGTCGACGAGTTCCTCGGCGATCTGGCGGCATGCGCCGACGAGGCCCGCAGCGCAGCGCCAGGCGGCAGCGGCCAGTACGCCACGATCGACTAGGAACAGCGAGCCTCCCGTCGACCAGCCCCCCCGTCGACCAGCCCTCCGTTGACCAGGCACGCAGCGTCCTCGAAGCCGAGTCCTCAAGCCGACCACCTCCCGTCGACCAGCCCCCCGCCGAACAGGCACGAGGCGGTCTCAAGCCGACCAGCCCCCCGTCGACCAGCCCTCAGTCGAACAGGTGCGAGGCGTCCTCGAAGTCGACCAGCCAGGTGCGGCCTCCGCCCTCGGTGTGGTACGAGCCCCACCCGAGCAGTTGGCGGGCGCGCTCCGGAAGGGCGGCAGCCATCGACCGGTCGACGACCAGCGGGCTGGCCTCCTCCGGTCGCAGCCACCCCGTGACGAAGCTGACGTGCATGCCGTAGCGAAAGTTGTCGGAGGTGTTCTCGCCGGCGCCGTGGATGACCTTGCCCGAGTAGATCATCCCGCTGCCGGCCGGCATCTCCGCATAGGCGATCTCGTCGGGTGACGCCTCGATGCCGCGCACGAGCCCCGACGGCCGCCGCTGGCTGCCGACCACCACCGCGGTCGCACCGTTGGCGACCGTGAAGTCCGAGAGGGCGAACATGCAGCTGATGGTGATCTCACGGCCGTCGGCGACCGCCTCGGGCCAGTTGTTCTCGTCACGGTGCAGGTACTGGGCGGGCTCCCCGGGACCGACCGCCATGACCTGGCCGGTGTTGAGCCAGTAGTCGGCACCGGCGCCCCGCAGGACCTCGTCGGTCACGGTGGTGAACACCGGATTGAGCAGGGCGTGGTCGACGAACGCCCGGCTGCGTGCCGCCAGGCCGCAGAAGCGCACGGTGTTGCGGCCGTGGAAGGTCTCCCAGAGGTCCATGCCGCTCTTCGACCCCGGGGCGAATGCCTCGAGGTCGTCGGCCAGGTCGTCGACGATCGCCCGGCGGGCATCATCCGACAACAGGTCGCGCACGATGACCCCGCCGTCGGCTTCGAGAGCGGCGAGGATGTCGGCCAGCGGCGCATCCCGGTCGAGAACCTGCAGTTCGGCCATGCCGCGCATCATGGACGACCATCGCCCGCGACGCAACGCCGGACGCGGCCTCCGACGGCAGGGGTCAGCCGGCCTCGCCGGCCAGCCTCGTCAACCAGCCTTGCCGGTCTTGCCCTGGCTGGCCCCGCTGCCGCCCTTCATCTGGTCGAGGTTCACGAGGATCGGGTAGCCGGAGACGCTCAGGGCGTTGCCATGGCCCGTCTGGTGGATGTCGAACACGGACTGCAGGGCGTTGTAGAAGCCCTGGATGTCCATGGTCTGGTTGACGGCGCGCTTGGCCTGGGCGAGGCCGAACGGGTGCATCTCGGCGATCTCGTGGGCGAGCGCCATGGTCTCGTCGAGCAGGTCGGCGAGCGGGACGACCCGGTTGACCATGCCCAGGGCGAGGGCCTCGTCGGCAGCGATCGGCTTGGCGGTGAACAGCATCTCCTTGGCCTTGCGCGGTCCGAGCTCCCAGGTGTGGCCGTGGTACTCGACGCCGCCGATTCCCATGCGCACCACCGGGTCGGAGAACTTGGCGTTGTCGGCGGCGATGATCAGGTCGCACGGCCAGCAGAGCATGAGGCCACCGGCGATGCACTGACCCTGGACGGCGGCGATGGTCGGCTTCGGGATGTCGCGCCAGCGCCGGCTGTAGCCCAGGTAGTGGATGGTCTCCCACTCGTAGATGGCCTGCAGCCCACGCTCCTGCCAGTCGACGGCGGACCGCGGTTTCTGCCCACCGTCGGCACCGTCGGCACCGCCGGCACCGTCGCCACCGTCGCCCAGGGCCTCGTTGCTGGCGCTGATGTCGTGGCCGGCGCAGAAGTGCTTCCCCTCGGCCCGCAGCACGATCACCCGGACCTCCCGGTCGGCGGCAGCCGCCTCGAAGGACTCGTTCAACTCGTCGAGGGTCTGCTGGTCGACGGCGTTGGCCTTCTCGGTGCGGTCGAGCGTGATCACGCCGACCCGTCCCTCCACTTCGTAGCGGATGTGCTCCACGGTGCTCCTCCAGATCAATGCCCGGTCGGCCGACCCTAGTTCGGTGCCGGCGGCGGACTCCCGTCCGGATCGCCCCCGGACTCCCATCCGGATCGCCCCCGGAACTACGATCGTCCCATGCCCCGACCGGACTTCCGGGTCTTCGACGCCGACAACCACTACTACGAGGCCGAAGACGCCTTCACCCGCCACATCGAACCGTCCATGGCGAAGCGCTGCATGCAATGGGCGGACATCGGCGGCAAACGGCGCCTGCTGGTCGGTGGTCGGGTCAACAAGTTCATCCCGAACCCGACCTTCGACCCGATCGCCCGCCCGGGCAGCCTCGAGGACTACTTCCGGGGACGCAACACCGAGGGCCGGGACCTGGCCACCATGTTCGGCGACCTCGAGTCCCTCGCCGCCAACCCCGGCTACCGGGACCGCGACGCCCGCCTCTCCCTGATGGACGAACAGGGCCTCGAGCGGGCGTTCCTGTTCCCCACCCTCGGCGTCGGCATGCAGGAGGCCCTCCGCCACGACCTGCCCGCCCTGCACGCCGCCTTCCGGGCCTTCAACCTGTGGCTGGACGAGGACTGGGGGTTCGACCGCGACGGCCGCCTGTTCGCCGCCCCGATGCTCACCCTGGCCGACCCGGACGAGGCGGCAGCCGAGGTCGACCGGGTGCTCTCTGCGGGGGCACGCCTCGTGGTCATGGTGCCGGGCCCGGTGCCGACGCCGAACGGCTACCAATCGCCCGGGATGGCCGACTACGACCCCGTTTGGGCCCGACTCGAGGAGGCCGATGCCCTGGTGGCGTTCCACGCCGGGCTCAGCGGCACCAGCCAGTACGGCAAGGTCTGGGAGTCGGGCCCCGCCCAGTTCGAGGCGTTCCGCCATTCGGCGTTCCCGCTCGTGGCGTTCGCCGACCGCACCATCTCGGACACCTTCGCCGCACTCATCTGCCACGGGGTGTTCTGCCGCTTCCCCGGCCTGCGCATCCTGTCGATCGAGAACGGCGCCATGTGGGTACCCGAACTGCTCCGGCACCTGGACGGCGCCCACGGCAAGATGCCCTTCGCCTTCGAGCGCCACCCGGTCGAGCAGTTCCACGCCAACGTCTGGGTGTCGCCCTACTTCGAGGACGACATGGTGATGCTGCGCGACCTGCTCGGCATCGACCGGCTGCTCTTCGGCTCCGACTTCCCCCACGCCGAGGGGCTCGCCGACCCGATGGCCTACATCGACGAACTCGGGGGCTTCGACGACGACGAGATCCGCAAGGTCATGCGCGACAACGCCGACGGACTCATCGGAGCCGGCTGAGGGCCGGACCCTCCCGACCCACCCGCATGGGCCTCCACGACCTCCTCTCCTCGGCGCCGCCCCGGGTCGACCTCGTGGTCGCCGACGGCCGCAGGCTCTCCACCGACGAGGTCGTTGCGGCGGTCGGATCGACGGCCGCCGGGCTCCGGGAGCGGGGGGTGGGCCGCGGTGACCACGTGGCCTTCCAACTCCCCAACGGGCCCGATGCCGTGGTGCTCTACCGGGCCTGCTGGCACCTCGGGGCGGTCGCTGCCCCGCTGCACGACCGACTGGGCGCCGCCCAGACCTCGGCCGCCATCGAGCAGCTCGGGCCGGCCGCCTGCGTCGCCTCCCCTGGGCTGCCCCTCGCCGAGGCCGCCGACGCCATCGTGCCCGCCGACCTCCGCGGAGGCGACGTCCCCCCCGCTGCCGGGCCGGCACCCGGCGATGACGCCCTGGTCATGTTCACCTCCGGGTCCACGGGCACCCCCAAGGGCGTGGTCCACACCCACGGGGGCCTCACCGGCAAGGTCCGCCAACTGCTCGAGGTCCACGGCCTCGGCGCCGACGACGTGGTCCTCATGCCGGCGCCGCTGGCACACGTCTCGGGGCTCCTCCACGGCGTGCTTGTCCCCGGTGCGGCCGGCATGCGCACCGTGCTGATGGACCGCTGGGACCCAGTCGGGGCCCTCG
Source organism: uncultured Acidimicrobiaceae bacterium (assembly GCA_913054115.1). Taxonomy (GTDB): domain Bacteria; phylum Actinomycetota; class Acidimicrobiia; order Acidimicrobiales; family MedAcidi-G1; genus S20-B6. The sequence continues at coordinate 5,320 of CAJXIS010000131.1, forward strand.
ACCTCATCGAGGCCGAGGGCGTGACCTACATGGTCGGACCGCCGACCTTCTTCCTGGGCCTGATGGACGCTCCCGGGTTCTCTCCGGCGAGGACCGCCTCGTTGCGCCTACTGTCGTGTGGTGGCACCGAGGTCACCCCGGAATTCGTGGAGCGGGCCTGCCGCGAGCTGGGGGCCGTCGTGAAGCGGTCGTACGGGTCGACCGAGGCGCCGACGGTGGCGACCAGCCGCTTCGACGACCCCCCTGACCGGATGGCCACCACCGACGGCCGGGCCCTCGGCGACGCCGAGATCCGGATCGACGGGGACGGCGAGGTCTGGGTGCGCGGCCCGGAGGTCGCCCGTGGCTACCTCGACCCCGACCAGACCGCCGCCTCGTTCGTCGACGGCTGGTTCCGCACCGGCGACCTGGGGCGCCTCGACGACGGCTGGCTCACGGTGACCGGCCGCCTGGACGATCGCATCATCCGCGGCGGCGAGAACATCTCGGCCCACGAGGTCGAGGCACACCTCGTGGCACATCCCGCCGTCGAAGCTGCGGTCGTCGTCGGCCTCCCCGACGAGCACCTCGGCGAGCGCGTCGCCGCTTTCGTCGTGGCGCCCGACGGCTTCGACCTGGACGGCTGCCGCGCCTGGTTCGACGATCGGGGCCTGACGCGGCTGATGGTCCCCGAGTACGTCGAGGTGATCGACGAGGTTCCGCTGCTGCCGACGGGCAAACCCGACCGGGTCGGCCTCCGGGACCGGGCCGGGGCACGACGGTGAGCGCCACGATGCGTGCAGCCGTGTACCGGGGGCGCGGACGGCTCGACGTGACCGACGTCGACCTGCCCTCCCTGGGGCCGACGGACCTGCTCGTCGAGGTGGCGTTCTGCGGCGTCTGCGGGACCGACCTGCACAACGTCCTCGACGGCTGGGGGGTGCCGGACAGCATCGGCGGCCACGAGTGGTCGGGTCGCGTCGTGGCGGCCGGCGATGACGCTCCGGTCGAGGTGGGCACGCTCGTCGTGGGTTCGGGCAACTCGCCGTGCGGGGAATGCGCCTCGTGCCGTGCCGGCCGGTCCGGCCTGTGCAGTGAGCGGGGCGCCATCGGGACCGAGAGGGTCTACGGCGCCTTCGCCGACCACCTCGTCATCGACGCCGCCGGTGGCAAGGACACACCGGGTCTGGCCGTCGACT